>NZ_SRLV01000006.1:0-175862 GCF_006518205.1 Myxococcus sp. CA005
CGCCGCCGGCTCGCGACACCCGGCCCCCTGCCCAGGGCGGACGTAACGGCCCGCGCGTTGACACCCGGGCTTCCGCGTCCGGTTCGGTGGAGCAGCCGCGGCACAGCGCGCTGAGCGGCCAGTCCAGCTTCACGGCCGGTGGTGCCCGCGCCGATGTGAGCGGCACCGGTCCCGGTGGCATCGACACGCGCGCCCACGTCCAGGGTCCGACGTTCTCCGCGGATGCGCAGGTGGACGCGGACATCGGCCTGTCCGGCATCGACGTGAGCGTCGACATCGACATCGAGGCCAACCTCATCGAGGCGGGCGCCGGGGCCTCCAAGACGGTCGAGTTCGAGATTGCCGGCGAGGAGTACTCCGTCGAGCTGGACCTGGAGGCGCTGGGCAAGATTGGCGCCGAGGGCAGCATCGAACTGGACCTGCACGTGGGCACCGACGGCAACGTGTCCATCAACGCCTCGGCCTCCGGCTTCGCGGGTGCGCAGGCGAGCCTCACGGGCTCCATCGAGCTGAAGCACGAGGACGACACGCTCGCGTCCGGCAGCATCACCGCCAGCGCCAGCGCGGGTGTCAGCGGCGACGCGCACGCCAACATCGGCATCGAGAATGGCAACCTGGAGTTCGACGTTGGCGTGGAGGCCACCGCGGGCCTGGGCCTGGGCGTGGAAATCGAGGGCTCCGTCAATCCCGGCAACGTGCTGAAGGCCGTGGGTGAGACGGCCGCCGCCGCCGGTGGCGAAATCCTGGAGAACGTGGTCGACGGCGCCATCAACGCGGGCGGAGCGGTGGCCGACGCGGCGGGCCAGGTCTTCACCAACGCGGCGGACGCCGTGACGGACTTCGCGGGCGACGTGGGCAACGGCATCAAGAACGCCTGGGAGGCCGTCTTCTAGAGGTACCCACCTCGCGCCCCCCACCGCTAGAATCGGTGCCCATGGCCGTCTCCAAGCTGGCATCCTCCGCCGCGCGTCTCATGAAGCAGGGCCTGCTGAAGGAGGCGGCCCGCGACTTCGAGCGCGCCATCGAACAGGACCCGAAGGATGCCAGCGCGTTGCTGGGACTGGCCCGGTTGCGGCTGGCCCAGCACGACGAAACGGCGGCCCGCGCGGTGCTCCAGCGGCTGGTGGCGCTGCATCCCACCCACCCGGAGGCGCTGAGCCACCTGGCCCGGCTGGACGCGGAGAAGGGTGATGCGCGCCAGTTGGACCTGCTGGCCGCGCTCGCCGCGCAGCCCAAGGCGGGCTTCTTCGAGGTCATCAACCATGGCCGCGCCCTGCTGGGGCATGACCGGTACGCCGCCGCCATCCCGGAGCTGGAGCGCGCGCTGGCGCTGCAGCCCGGCAATGCCCAGACGCTGACGTACCTGGGCATGGCCCTCCAGGGTGACAAGCAGTTGGACCGGGCACTGCGGCGCTATCTAGAGGCCGCGGAGGCCAACAAGACGGAGCACCTGCCGCTCCAGCTCGCCGCGCGTGTGCAGTTGCTGCAAGGGCACGTGGGCGCGGCCATCGTCACGCTTCGGCAGGCGATCCTGCGCAGCCCTCGGGAGACGGCCCTCTTCCGGGAGTTCGCTTCACTGTGCCTGATGGCCGGCGCCCCCGAAGCGGCGATGCGCGCCGCCATCGAGCTGCGCCTCCAGCTCCCCGACAGCGCGGACGCCATCTACCTGCACGGCATCTCCGCCTTCGTGGCCGGCAAGGACGAGGACGCGGACCGCATCCTCCGCGAGGCGCTGGCCAAGGCCCCGGAGTCCGCGCCCGTGCGCGTGGCGCTGGCCAAGGTGCGCCGCAAGCTGGGTGACGACGCGGAGGCCCAGACACTGCTCGAGGCCGCCGTGGCGACGGACCCGTCCGAGGCCGGCGCCGCCAACGATTTGGCGGTGCTGCACCTGTCGCGTCCCGGTGGTGCCGCCGCCGCGCGCGCCATCCTCACCGAGGCCTTGAAGCATCACCCGGATGACGCGGGCGTCCACCTCAACCTGGCGCTGGCCCTGGCGGACAGCGACAAGGCCCAGGCGCTCACGCACGCCAGGCGCGCCCAGGCGAGCACCCACCGCGACATCCGCGAGCAGGCCGAGCGGCTCGTCACCGCCCTGAGCCCGCGCTGACGCGGCCTTCGCCGCGCCGCTAGCCCTGCTGGAGCAGGCCCAGCACGCTCAGCACCTCGGGGTACACCTTGTTGGCGAAGTAACGGCCGCCCGCGACGGTGAAGTGCACGCCGTCCGCCATGCGCAGGCGCATGGGCTTGCGGAAGCCATCCACCCGGGCCTGACTCAGCGCTCGCCCCTTCGCGTCGGTGAAGAAGGGGCGCGTGTCCAGGTGCACCGCATCCTCCCGGGAGGAGATGACCTCGCGCTGGAGGGCGCGGATGATGCGCAGCTTCTGCTCGAAGCGCTTGAGCCCCGTGGCCGGCAGCTCCAACCAGACAATCTTCCGGCCGGGCGAGGAGAGCACGGCCAGGAAGTCATTGATGCGCTGACGGTAGGCGGCCTCCCACTCCGCATGTCCCCAGTGGATGGCCTTGCCACCCTGGGTGTCCTGGAGCGACTGCCCGTCGTTGCCCCCGAGGATGACGACGACGACGTCCGGCTGGTGACGCTCCACCTCCTCGCGGCCCACGTCCATCCAGTCGAAGAAGTCCGGACGGGCCAGGCCCGTGGAAGACTTGGCGCGGCGGGCCGACTGGATGCGCGGGTGCGCGTCCAACTGGGCCTGGAGGTACTCCCCGAAGCCAGTGGCGATGAGGCTGTCCCCCAGCAGCAGCACCTTGTGCTTGCGCGCCACTTCGGGCGACGGAGCGGGGGCCTCCGGTGCCGCGGCGGGCGGCGGTACGGCCGTGGGCGCCACGGCGGAGGGCGACGGCTCCTGCACGGAAGCGGCAGGCACGGGCGTCGCGGAGACAACGAAGAGGGTGACGAGCAATCGCGTGAGACGGTTCTGCATTGGCGCCCGAAAGGTAGCGATCCCCGCGCCATCCGTACATCCCCTTATCGGCCCGACGGAACCCCGCACCGCCCCTGCCGGACTGCGTCAGGCAGCGCTGCTCTCCACTTCGGGCGCCGCCGCCGCGTCCAGAGCCGCCAACCAGGGCCGCAGGAGCCCCGCGCACGCCTCCGGATGCGTGAAGTAGGGCACATGCCCCGCGCCCCGCAGCAGGTGCCGGGGCGTTCCCGGCGGCAGCGACGCGGCCAGGCGCTCCACCGTGGACGGCGGCACCAGCACGTCCCGCGTCCCCTGGATACAGACGCAGGACACGGGCAGCCTGCGCAGCTCCGGCGGGGGCGCCTCGCCCCGGATGGCCAGGGCGCGATGCCAGGTGGAGCTGCGCTCCAGCGCCGTGGTGGGCACGACTTCGGGCACACGGGAGAAAGACACCGGCGTCCAGGCCGCGAGCCCCGCCGCCACCGCGCCCGGCCGGGCCCACCGGGCGATGGGGCCCATCATGCCAATGGCGAGCCCGCGCACGCCCAGGTGCTCGGTGCGGGCAAAGGCGCCCAGGAAGGCCACGCCTCGCGCCGCGCCAGCCGCCGCCAGGTGCGCGGCCACCATGCCGCCGAAGGAGCTGGCCACTACCGCGTCCACCTCGCCCACGGCCCGCAGCACCTGCCGCGCCAAGGCGCCCGCGCCGCACGCGGCCGCCTCACCTTCGGGGTACTCCACCAGGATGGGACGGGCCCAGGGCAACAACTGGTGGGCCAGCGCCTGGAAGCCGGAGCCACGCGCGCCCAGTCCGGGCAGCAGCAGCACCCGAGGCCCCCGCCCCTGCCCCCACTCCATCCACTGGACCTCTCGACGCATGCCTCTCCTTCGCGGGACGCGGCGAGGAACACCGCCGGTGCGCCGGTTCTGCCGGCCCGTCCGCCAGCATGCCCGGCGGGCCGGCCGCGATGCCAGTGATGCGCTCAGGCCCCCAGGGTGCGCAGCGCGGGGACGCGGCCCAGGCCCAGGAAGGCACGCGTGCGCTCATGGTGTGGATTGGCGAGCACCCGGGCGGGCGGCCCCTCTTCGATGATGTGCCCGCCGTGCAGCACCAACACGCGCGAGGCCAGCTCGTACGCGAAGCGCATCTCGTGGGTCACCGCCACCAGGGTGAGGCCGTCCGCGAGCAGTTGCTCCAGCAGGTCAATCAGCGCCCCCACCCGCTCCGGGTCCAACGCGCTGGTGGGCTCGTCCATCAGCAGCACCTCCGGCTCCATGGCCAGGGCCCGGGCAATGGCCACCCGCTGCTGCTCGCCGCCGGAGAGTTCGGAGGGGTACGCGTCCTCGCGGTGGGACAGACCGACCTTCGCCAACAACGCCCGGCCCCGCTCGTTGGCCTCTTGCCGGCCCACGCCCTTCACGTGCATGGGGGCCTCCGTCACATTGCCCAACGCCGTGCGATGCGCGAACAGGTGCCACTGCTGGAAGACGAAGCCGACGCGGCGGCGGATGCGGCGCACCTTCTCGCCCTGCGCGCGGACATCGCCCGGGGCCAGCGTGTCCGGCCCTACGCGCACCAAGCCCCCGTCGAAGGACTCCAGCCCGTTGAGGCACCGCAGCAGCGTGCTCTTCCCTCCACCGGAGGGGCCCACCAACGCCGTCACCTCGCCTGGGGAGAAGACGGCGTTGATGCCCTCCAGCACCGGCCGCCCCTCGTAGCGCTTGCTCAGCTTCTCGACCTCAATCATCCGCGCTCCAGCCTCGCTTCCAGGTGCCTCGCCAGCCGGGACAAGGGATAGCTCATTGCCAGGTACATCAATGCGCACAACGCGCCAGGTATCAGCCAGCTTCGAACATCCACCGCGGTAATCGTCATCCGCTTCGTGAGCTCCACCACGGAGATGACGGATACCAAGGAGCTGTCCTTGAGCAGCGCGATGAAGTCGTTCGCCACCCCCGGCAGCGCCACGCGGAAGGCCTGGGGGAGGATGACCCGCCGCAGCGCCAGCCGCAGGGGCATGCCCAGTGCCATCGCCGCCTCCAACTGCCCTCGCGGAACGGCCAGCACGCCCGCCCTGTAGACCTCCGACTCGTAGGCCGCGTAGTTCAGGCCCAGCCCGAGGATGGCCGCGCTGATGGGGTCCAACCGGAGCACTCCGGCCAGCCCGTAGTAGAGGACGTAGAGCTGAAGCAGCACCGGCGTGCCGCGAAACAACTCCACGTAGGCGGTGGACAGCCGGGCCGCCCAGCCAGGCCCGTACAGCCGCGTCAGCGCCAGCCCCACGCCCAGGGGGATGGCCAGCACCATGGCGCCCACGGACACCAGCAGCGTCACGCCCGCGGCCTGGAGGAACAGCACCAGCTGTCCCCAGCCCATGCGCGCCGTCTGCGTGGGCGCCAGCACCTCGCGGGACTGCGCGTCCGTCCAGTCGACCATGCGCTGCTGCTCGGCGTTGTCGATGCCCCAGCGCTGGAAGATGGCGCGCAGCTCGCCCGAGCGAGCGATGTTCCCCAGCGCCGTGTCCAGCGCCTCCCGCAGGTCCTCCTCACCGGGCCGCACGGCGATGGCGTAGTAGCCTTCCCCCACGTCGCCCACCACCCGGAGCCCTGGACGTGGCTGCCCGTAGCGTTGCGCGATGATGTCGTCCATCAACACGGCGCGCACCCGCCCCTGCTCCAGGTCGATGTAGGGCTCCTCCACGCCTTCGTAAGGAACCGCCTCCACGCCGCTGCGCTGGAGCAGGTCCCACGCCAGGGAATTGGCCAGCGTCCCCACCCGCTGGCCCTTCAGCGCATCCAGCCCGGTGATGGCCGCATCGTCCCGCCGCGCCAGCAAGCGCAGGTGGAAGACGTAGTAGGGCCGCGTGAAGAGGATGCGCCCGGAGCGCGACGGCGTGACTTCGAGGCCGTTGAGCGCCACGTCGAACGAGCCGCGCTCCAACGAGGGGACCAGGCTGGACCAGTCGTTCTGGACGAACCGGGCCCGAACCCCCAGCTCACGCGCCAGGGCCTCCGCCAGTTCCACCTCGAAGCCTCGCATGCCCCCGGGTGCGTCCGGGTCCTCCATGGCGTAGGGCTCTCCACCCTGGGCATCCGCGCCCCAACGCAGCTCCCCCGTGCGGCGCACCCGCGCCAGTCCCGAGTCCTGTTCCGCGCCACACGAGCTCAGCAGCGCCAGCAGCACCAGCACGCAGGGCAGGAGGAATGAAGGCCTGATTGCCTGGGACAGTGACGGGCTCCTTCTGGCGCGTGTGAGGCCCCCGCCATATGCCAGGAGCCGCCCCACCGCCAGTCGCTCCTGACAGCGCCGCCCCACACTGGTAGGCCGGTGACCCTGAGCGGCATTCCGCCGGCTCCAGGACCTGGAGATTTCGATGCCGTGGTGGGTCTATGCACTGCTCTCCGCGGGCTTCGCGGCGCTGACGGCGGTGCTGGCGAAGATGGGCGTGGAAGGCATTCCTTCCACGCTCGCCACCGCCATCCGCACTGTCGTGATTCTGGTGTTCGCCTGGAGCATCTCCCTGGCGCGCGGGGAGCATCACGCCCTGCCTGCCATCAGCCGCAAGACGCTCCTCTTCCTGGTGCTCTCCGGCGTGGCGACGGGCCTTTCGTGGCTGGCCTACTTCCGCGCGCTCCAGCTCGGGCCCGCCTCCCGCGTGGCGCCCCTGGACAAGCTCAGCCTGCCGCTCACCCTCCTGCTGGCGTTCCTCATCCTCCACGAACCCCTCACCTGGCGGATGGGTGTGGGCGTGACGCTCATGGCCGTGGGTGCATTGCTGACGTTGAAATGAACCCCGGGCGCAATGGGATGAAGCAATCCCACCCACCCTGTCGCAGGTGCGAGCATGACCCGGCATTCATTTTCCAGACTCTGGGATTTTCCGTAGGTGCCCGGTCTAGAGTGCGCGCCCGAGGAGCGACGTTGTCATGGATGCGTTCAAGGTTCTGGTGGTCGACGATGAGCAGCCCATCGCACGCGCGCTGCAGCGTCTGTTGAAGCGAGAGGGATTCGAGGTCCAGATTGCCTTCAATGGCAACGAGGCGCTGGAGCGGCTGGAAGGGTTCAGCCCGGACATCGTCCTGACGGATTTCCGGATGCCAGGAATGACGGGCAGCGAGCTGCTCCAGCGCCTCAAACGCAGCCATCCGCTGGCCCTGCGCCTCATCATTTCCGGCTATGCGGACTTCAAGTCCGTGGTGGCATCCGTGAACGAGGGCGAAATCTGCCGGTTCATCAGCAAGCCCTGGGACGACGCGGAGCTGGTGACGTACCTCAAGGGCCTGCTGCGGCACCGCGAGACGATGGCGTGCCTCTACGCCCCCTTCCGGCAAGCGCCGGACGGCGTGAACGCGGAGGTGGGCATGTCGGCCGCGTCCATGGTGCTCAAGGTCCAGGTGGCTGACCCGTCCTTCCCGGCGGACCAGGCCGTTGCGCTCATCGAGCGCTTCGCGGGCCTGCTGGCCGACGACCGCCTCAAGGTGGTGGGCGGATTGCTCGAGCGCTACGGCGGGCGCCTGTCCTTCATGGCGGACGTCGGTGGCCCCCAGCGGCTCCGGCTGGAGGTGCCGATGCCCACCCTGGAAACCGTCAACGCCCTCCGCCCTGGCGCGAGCGACGCCTGACGGAAACACACTCCACCCCACACCCAGGCACACCCTCGGCCGATAACGCACTGCGCCGTCCGATTTCACCGAAGGGAATTTCCCCGGCCCGTTCTCACCGTGCGCAGGGAGCAGCCCACCGGTGGAACGACACGAGAGCAGGACAACTGAGAGCCCCGCCGCGCCGGGCGATGGGTACCGCCGTCAATTCGACGCGTTCGCGCGAGCACGGCGTCCGGCGTTGGTTCGAATCGCCCGGCGATTGTGCTCGGGTGGAGCCATCGACCCGGAGGACCTGGTGCAGGAGACGCTGGAGCGCGCCTACCGCCACTTCGACAAGCTGATGGCGGAGAACGCGGGGGCGGTGAGCGTCTGGTTGAGCACCACGATGAGCAACCGCTTCCTGGACCACTGCCGGCGGCGGCGCACCGAGGTCATGGGTGCGCCCATGCTGCGCCTGGTGCAGGACCTGGACGCCGAAGGCGAAGCGGCGCCCCAGGAGCGGTGGGAGCGCGTGTCTCGCGACGAGTTCCAGCGGGCCATCGACCAGTTGCGCCCGCCGCACCTGCGGGACGCCTACCGGCTGCACGTCGCGGGGTTGCGGTATCGGGCCATTGCCCAGCAACTCCGCTCGACGGAAGGGACGGTGGGCCGGTGGCTCACGGAAGCGCGGCAGGCGCTGCGCGAGCTGCTGGGCGGCAAGGACGCCTCGCACGAAGGCATGGCTGAATCATGAGCAGCGTCTGCGACAACCTGGAACGTTTCGTCGACGGGGAGATGCTCCCCGCGGACGCGGAGAACTTCCGCCACCACCTGGCCCGCTGCGCGGCGTGCGAGTCGCGGATGAAGGAGCTGGTCGCCCTGGAGCTGCTCGCGGACGACGCGCTGAACAGCCCGGGGACGGAGCGCCTCGGCGCGACTTCGCCCTGGCGGAACAAGTCCTGGCTCATGGTGGTGCCGCTCGCGCTCGCCGCGGGCCTGGCCGCGCTCGTGCTGGTCCCCCGGACGCAGCCCACCGACTCCGCCCCCGAGCTCTGGCTGGCGGAAGCGGCCACCCGGCCCCTGGAAGTCCGCCTCACCCATCCCGGCGCGGACGGACACCGGCCCTACCAGGTGATGCGCAGCGGCGCGGGCGCCCGGCCCCAGGCACTGGCGCTGCGCGAGCTGGCCCGGCTGGAGGAAGCGGCGGACCACCGGGGCATCGCCTCGGCCTTCCTGCTGCGCGGTGACATGGCCCAGGCCTCCGCGTTCCTCGACAAGCTGCCCGCCTCCGCCGACCTGGACACGGACCGCGCGGCCCTGGCGCTCCAACAGGATGAACCGGAGAAGGCGCTCGTCCTGCTGGAGCGCGCGCTGAAGCGGAAGCCTCGCCATGCCCAGGCGCTCTGGAACCAGGCGCTGGCGCTCCAGCGGCTCGGCCTGTCACTGCGCGCCGCGGAGTCCTTCGAACAGGTGGCGCGGCTCGGAGAGCGCGGTTGGAGCGACGAAGCCGCCCAGCGCGCCCAGGCGCTGCGAAACGCGGCGGAGCAGGAGCGGCAGGACTGGAAGGGCATGCGTCAGGACTGCCAACGCATGGTGGACGGGGGGGCGCCGCTCTCCACCGCGCAGGCGGAGGCCCTGCCGGGCATGGCGCGCGTGTGCCTCTACAACGCCCTGCGTGCGGCGGCCTCGCCCGAGCGCGTGGAGTCCCTGCATCCCCTGGCGGTGGTGCTGGACCGCAAGGAGGACGGCACGCACCTGGAAGATGCCCTGCGCCGCACCGCGCGGCGGGATTTCTCCGCGCGCGTGCCCCTGGCCAGTGAGTACGCGCGCCTCACCCGGGGCGAGCTGAAGGGCCCCGCGCTGGAGTCCTTCCTGTCGCGGCTGCGCGAGGCCCGGCAGGAGGACCTGCTGCTGGGCGCGCTCGCCTATGCGGACCCGCGCCAGTTCCCAGACGAGTACCGGGCGCTCGCGTTGGAGACGAAGGACCCGTGGTTCGCGCTGCTGGCCGAGGAGCGGCAGGCCCGGGCGGACGCACTGGCGGATGCCCCGCAGCGCGCGCGGGAGCGGCTCCAGGCCGCGGTGAAGACGTGCACGGCCTCCGGGAAGCAACTGTACCGGTGCATGTTGATGCAGCGGGAGCTGGGACTGGTGATGGCGCGGCTGCATCGCCCCGTCGATGCACGCGCCCGCTTCGTGGGCGCACTGCGCGCCGCGCGCGACAGCCGGGAGTGGGGTTCTCAGCGGAACCTGCTCCAGGACCTGGGACAGGTGGCCCGGACGCAGGGAGACCTGGTGCTGGCCCGGGCCTATGTGGAGGAGCTGCTGCTCCAGACGCCCGAGGGCTGCGCGGACTCCGAGGTGGCGCTCACCAGCCTGGCGCTCGCGCACCACCGCGCGCTGGATGTCGCGGGCGCCCGGGAGCTGCTCGACCGGGCCATCCAGTGCAGTCAGAAGCCCTCCATGGCGCGGCTGGCCCTGCTGGCCGACCTGGCCCGCACGCCCTTCCGCAAGCCGGAGGACGCGCGGTTGCTGGAGCAGGGCCTGGGGGCGCTGCGCGATTCGGGCGCGCAGGACGCGGGGGACCTCGCGCTGCTGCGCCACATCGAGGGCCGCTTCTACCTGGAGCAGGACGCGCACAAGGGGCAGGCGCTGTTGCGGCAGGCGCTGGCCGACGCCTCCAGGTTGCCAGCGGCGAACGTGAGCGCGCGCAAGGCCCGCGTCTACAGCTACACGTCACTCATCCTCGACGCGGGCCGAACGGGCGAGCTGGCGCAGGGGCTGGCCCTCTTCGCCGAGGAGCACGCCATGCCCGCGCCGGAGCGCTGCGTGCTGGGCGTCACGGTGGACGACGAGCGGACCTTCGTCGTGGCCCGGGACGCGGAGGGACGCCTCCTGGGCCACCACGACACGGGAAGGACGGCGCCGTTGGAGGGCGTCGAAGGCCTGGTGCCCGGCGCGGTGATGAAGGCCCTTCGCGCCTGCCCCAGCGTGGACATCCTCGCGCGGCCGCCAGTGCAGGGGCGCGCGGGGCTGCTGCCGTCCGACATCGCCTGGTCCTACCGGGTGGGCGGCCTGCCCGATACGCCGCCGTCCCAAGCGAAGGCCCAGCGGCTCATCGTGACAGACGTGCTGGCGCCCGCGTCGCTGCACCTGCCCACGCTGCGCGCGTGGAACCCGGCCAGCGACGCGGGCGAAGGACTCACCCTGCTCCGCGGCGCCGAGGCCACGCCGCCGCGCGTCCTCGCCGCCATGCGGGATGCCACCGAGGTGCAGGTCCACGCGCACGGCATCATCGACCCGTCCGTGGCGGATGCCTCCGTCCTCGTGCTTTCACCGGAGGCCACGGGTGGCCGCTTCGCGCTCACCACGGGCGACCTGAAGGGACAGCGGCTGCGAGGCCGGCCGGTGGTGCTGCTCGCGGCCTGCTACGCGGGCCATACCAGCGCGTACCTGCATGAGAACTTCGGACTGCCGCTGGCCTTCATCGAATCCGGAGCGCGGGCCGTCCTCGCCGCCACGCAGGAGATTCCCGACGACGAAGCGCACGCCTTCTTCGAGCCCGTCCTCGCCCGGATTCGCGATGGCGTCCCCGCGGCCGTGGCCCTGCGTGACGAACGTCAGGCATGGTTGCGACGCAACGCCAGCGCCTGGGTCCAGCAGGTACTCCTCTTCGAGTAATCCCCTCCCCTTCCATCGAGTGAGTTCATCCCCATGAAGAAGTACCTCCTCCCCCTCGCGTGTCTGTTCCTGGCCTCGGCCTGCCGGCACTTGGGCAACACGCCGGACTGGCCCCCCTCGGAGGACATTCCCCCGGGCACCTATGTCCTCATCACCCTGCAAGACGCCCACAGTCCCCAACGGCGTTCCACCTACGTGGTGGACCCGCGCACGGGCACCGTGGTGGAGCGACGGGATGGCAAGCGTGCATACGCGGTCGCGGACCCCCAGTCGCTCGACACCGAGTCCACGGGCGAGGCCGCGCAGGCCGCCCTCGCGCCCACCAGCCGCGTCACCGTCGCCATGTCCGTCAATTGCCGTGACACCCTGACGTTGCCGGATGGCTGCGTGGACCTGGCCATCGACCCCAAGCATGAGACGTCCGGGGACCCGAACCCCATCAAGGATGAGAAGCAGCGCATCGCCATCACGGAGCGCTACGTGAAGCAACTGGCCGTGAACGTCCTGCAGACGGCGCGCCGCACTGGTGTCCAGGTGCATGTGCCCGCGCTCAAGCGCCCGGCGAAGTAACGGCCCGCGTGGGCCTACCGCGCGTCCGCCCCCGAGGCTCCCTCGGGGGATGGAGCCGCCGGCACGAGCCCGCTCAGCGTCTCCACGTAGGTGGCGGCCACGCGGAGGAAGCGCGCGCCCTTCACACCGGTGAGGTACTGCCGCTTCATCGCGCGCGTCGCGCCCACATAGAACATGGCGCGGCGGATGCGCTCGTTCTCCCGGGTCGAGCGCTCGCGGGCACCGGCCATCCACTGCTCCGCGGTGTCCAGCGCATCCAGGCCCGCGAAGAAGACGATGGGGCATTCGTGCCCCTTGCAGGAGAACACCGTGGTGGCGCGCACGTGGTCCACGCCGCTGACGCGGAAGTCCGTCACGTTGCGCCCACCCTTGCCTCCGTAGGCCTCCGCGGGCACGCCCGCGCGCTGGAGCGCCTCCGTGTACTGGGAGGGCATGACGGGGGCCACCACGAGGATGTCACTGGGGTGGACGCCCTCCTCGCGGATGAGGCGGGCCACCTCGCGAGCCACCTGCCGCGCCTCACTGGCGCTGGATGCGAAGCCGCGCACCTGGGGCAGCACGCCGCCGCGCTCGGTGGACTGCACGCGGAAGAGGCCCTCCAGCGTCTCCTCCGGAAGCCAGACGAGCCCCTCGCGCGCCAGCTCGCCCACCTTCATGTATTCGCGCATGCCGGGCTCGGCCGCGGCGTGCTGGCGCATCGGGTCCAGCACCACGTTGAAGGCGACGTCGAGGATGTCCCGGGTGGCGCGGAACGTCTCCTTGAGGACGCGGGTGCGGCCGCGGAACGACAGCCCCTCGGGCAGCTGCTCCTTGAGCGCGTCGATGGGCACCTGGCCGTAGACGTTCTGCGAGTCGTCCATGAAGAGCTGGAAGCAGCGCACCTCTCGTCCGTCCGGCAACGTGTCCGGACGCACCAGCGCATGGAGCATGGCCAGCGCCTTGGCGTCCATGTCCTGGGCCTCGTCCACGAAGACGCCGTCGAACGATTCGGGGGCATGGCGGCGCAGCGCCCCCACGTGCCGCACCGTCACCCGTGCGCGCAGCTCACGCACTCGCAGGCGGCCCGCGCGCTGGGCCAACGCCTCCACCAACAACTTGTCCACCAGCGGGGCCAGCGCCCGGTTGAAGAAGGACACCAGCACCTGCGCCTCGGAGTGCTCCAGCAGGTAGCGCGCCACCCAGTGCGCCAACACGTACGTCTTGCCGCTGCCCGCCACGCCGCGCACCAGGTGGTGCCCGTCGTCGAAGCGGCGCTCGAAGAGGGACACCTGCTCGTGTGTGAAGAGGGGCTTGCCGGGCCGCGCGCCCGAGATTTCCGCGCCCAGGTCCACCGGCACCGGCGGGGGTGGCGGCGGCGGCGCGCGCTGCGGCATGGGCAATGGCTCCAGGCGCAACGGCTCACCGGGGTGCACGCGAAGGCGCGGCAGCAGCGACAAGAAGCGCTGGGGAATGGTGGCGGCGCGCGCCTCGTCGCGGGAGGCCAGCACCAGCAGGTAGTCCTTCGCGCGGCTGGCGGCCACGTTGAGCATGGGCACCAGCGTGTGAGGCGGAAAGGGCCTGCCTCCAGCGACGGTGTCCACCAGCACCACGTCGTACTGGGTGCCCTGCTGGCGATGGATGGTGGACGCGCTGAAGACGTCCCCGCGCAGGCCCGCGGCATTGCCCAGCCGGCGAAGCAGCGCGGCCTGCGCGCGGTAGGGCGTGACACACAAGACGCTGAGGCCAGAGCGCACCGCCTCGCGCGCCAGGGACACGGCGAGGTTGGCGGACAGCTCGCGCTGGTAGCCGGAGCCCGTCTCCCCGCGGCCGTGCGTGAGGCGCTTTGAATCTCGCGTGAGGCCGTCCAGCACCACCCAGCCCGCGCGCACCGAAGGGAACGCGGCCACCGGAGCGGGCCGCTCCGCGCGCTGCTTGACGACGTCGCCGTCCTCCAGCGCGCCGCCGTAGCAGAAGTGGCTCACCACCTTCGCGATGTCCGGGTGCATGCGGTGCTGGGTGCGCAGCAACAACACATCCGCGCGCGCCGCGTCCTTCACCGCGTCTTCCAGGTGCGACAGCCCGCTGCCGCGAAGCCACTTCTGCGTGCCCTTGCCCGCGCCCTCCGCGGCGCGGCTCACCGGGCCAATCTGCTTCGGGTCACCGGCCAGCGTCACCCGCTCCGCCAGCGGCCCCATCAACGCGGTGGCCGCGCGGGTCACCATGCCGGCCTCGTCCACCACCAGCCGCGCGAAGTGCCGCTTTCCCTCCAGCTCCGACACCAGCCGCAACGCGCGGTGCACGGTGACCACCACCAGCGGGCAGTCCCCCTTCTCCACTTCCTTGAGCGTGGGGTCCTTCACCTTGCCGCGCAATCCGCGCAGCTCCGCCTGGAGCTTGGCCAGCTCATGGGCGGGGCCGCCTCGCACCCGCTGGAGGATGAGCTCCCGCTCCCGCTCCTCGATGCTGGCGCGCAGCTTGCCGCCCTTGGTGTCCTCCAGCATGACGGTGGGCAGCTTCACCAACGCCTCGCTCGCGCCGGTGCCGCCACGGAAGATGCTGCGCGCCAGGGGCCGCAGCGGAATGGGCTCGCGCTCCAGCAGCGCGCTGACGCGGAGGACCAGTTCGTCCGCGGCGCGGTTGGTGGGCGCCACCGCGAGGATGCGCTCCCCCGGGAAGGCTCGCAGCGCCCGCGCGATGAGGTCCGCCACGGCCGTCGTCTTGCCCGTACCGGGAGGTCCCCAGATGCAGCCCCAGGGCTGGCGCCACAGCCTATCGGCCGGAATCAGGGCCTCATCCTGAGGTGTCAGCGTGACGGCAGGCGCCTCCCCACAGGCGCGGCGCAGGGACTCGGAGAGGGCATCCTGCCGCTCTTCGTAAGCAGAGGCCGCCGCGCACAGGGCCTCGGCGAAGTCATAGGGCCGGTAGCACCAGCGGTCCGCGGACAGCGCGCGGCGGTCCACGTCATCCCCGTGGCTGGGCGCGGCGAACACACGCCCCGATTCGAAGTCCAGGTGGACGACGTCTCCGCCGAAGACGCACTCCTCCCCCAGGAAGCCGAGCACCGAACCTCCCGACCAGTCCGGGTCCGCCGCCGGACGCGGGATGAGCGACAGCACCCCTGGCCCCTGGAGGCTGACCTCGCGCACGTCCTGTAGCAACTGCGCGCGGTACTGGCTGCGCTCGGACAGGAGCGCCTCCCGCAGGTCCTCGGGCAGATACGCGGGCGGAGCCCAGAGCTCACGGCGCTTCCCGGTGGCCACCGCGGCGCGCATCGCCTCGCGCTCCGCGGGGCTGACGTCCTCTGGCGCGGAGACATCGCGCGACGGAACGTCCTCTCCGCCTTCCCGTCCTCGCGCCATCCGCGAGACGAGCAGCAACGGATTCGGCGCCCGGGCCACGTCCGCCTTCGCGTCGGTGGGCTCGGGGGCGTGGGGCGGCTCCACACGCACCGCGTTCTCGGTGCGCCGCAGCGCCACGTCCTCCTCACGTGGAGGCTCGGGTGCCTGGAACGTGTTGCGCCAGCGCGGCACTGCCCCCACCCGCTGGGGCGGAGCGGCTTCGGGCGGCGGCGCATCGTCGTATTCGACATGCAGCTCACGCGTGGACGCAGGCGCCTGCGAGCCCCCGTCTCCGGGCTCCGCCGCCTCGCCCGCACGTCCCGCCTCCGGCCCCCGCATCATCGGACGCGCGGCCTCCACACCCCGCCGCGCACCGGCCCTGGGCCACCGGTGCCACGCGGGGCCGTTACATCCGGCAGGGCTGGAGAAGACGCTGCGGCTGCCATGGCGAACACTCGCAAAACCTACACTTCATGACCTGCCCACCCGAACAGGTCGCCACATGTAAGAGGCCGGCCAAGGTAGGGGAGGCTTGGATCGCCGTCAATGCGCCACACCCAGGGTGCATGCGCGGTGGGTAGGAAGGCAGGCCGCCCCGGTGTACACCCTCTCCAGCCGGGCTTGCTTCCACGTCCTCCCGATGTTCTGGGTGGAAGCCCCCTGCCCCTCACCGACATGGCCCATTCGACGCGCTACGCCCATCCCTTCCTGCCCACCACCCGCGCCGACATGCAGGCGCGCGGCTGGGAGCAGTGCGACATCATCATCGTGACGGGGGACGCGTACGTGGACCACCCGGCCTTCGGGCCGGTGCTCATCGCGCGCTTCCTGGAGGGGCGCGGCTTCAAGGTGGGCCTCCTCCCCCAGCCGGACTGGCACTCGGCCGAGCCCTTCAAGGCGCTGGGGCCGCCGCGCCTGTTCTTCGGCGTGGCCGCGGGCAACCTGGACTCGATGCTCAACCGGCTGACGGCCCAGAAGAAGAACCGCTCGGAAGACCAGTACAGCCCCGGCGGGCAGACGAACTGCCGGCCGGACCGGGCCACCATCGTCTACGCGCAGCGCTGCCGTGAGGCCTACCCCGACGTCCCCATCATCCTGGGTGGCATCGAGGCCAGCCTCCGCCGCATCGCCCACTTCGACTACTGGAGCGAGAAGGTGCGCCGCTCCATCCTCTTCGACGCCAAGGCGGACCTGCTCGTCTTCGGCATGGGCGAGCGCCCCATCATGGAAGTGGCGGACCGCATGCGCCAGGGTGAGCGCATCCAGGACATCCGCGACGTGCGCGGCACCGCGTACACCATCAACGACGAGGAGATGCGCGCCCTGGAGGCGGACCCGGCCAGACGCGCCGCGGACCGCAAGACGGTGGTGCTGCCGTCCTACGAGCAGGTCATCGAGGACAAGCACGCCTTCGCGGTGATGAGCCGCGACTTCCAGATGGAGACCAACCCGGGCAACGCGCGTCCGCTGGCGCAGCGCCACGGCAACCGCGCCATCTACATGAACTCGCCCGCGCTCCCGCTGGAGGACGGCGTGGGCACCGCGGGCGCCGAAGGCAAGTCCGTGGCCATGGACGAGCTTTATGACCTGCCCTTCAACCGCGTGCCGCACCCGATGTACCGGGAGCGCATCCCCGCCTACGAGACGGTGAAGCACTCCATCGTCCTCATGCGCGGGTGCTTCGGCGGCTGCACCTTCTGCTCCATCACCGAGCACGAGGGCCGCGTCATCCAGAGCCGCTCCGCGGAGAGCGTGCTGCGCGAGGTCCGCGCCCTGCGCCGCATGGGCGACTTCCGGGGCACCATCACCGACCTGGGTGGCCCCACCGCCAACATGTACAAGCTCAAGTGCAAGAGCGAGGACATCGAGAAGCGGTGCCGCAAGCTGTCCTGCGTCCACCCGGGCGTGTGTGAGAACCTCCAGACGGACCACGGCCCCCTCATCAGCCTCATGCAGGACGTGCGCAAGGAGGACGGCGTCAAGCACGTCTTCATCGCCAGCGGCGTGCGGTACGACCTGGCGGAGCGCTCGCCGGAGTACGTGAAGGAGCTGGCCGCGCACCACGTGGGTGGGCAGTTGTCCGTGGCGCCGGAGCACGTCTCCCCGCGCGTGCTGGAGAAGATGAAGAAGCCCGGCATCGAGAGCTTCGAGCGCTTCCAGCAGATGTTCGCGTGCGCCAGCGAAGAGGCCGGCAAGGAGCAGTACGACATCCCCTACTTCATCAGCGGCCACCCGGGCTCCACGCTGGAGGACATGGTGGAGCTGGCGCTGTGGCTGAAGCAGAACGGCAAGCGGCCCCGGCAGGTGCAGGACTTCATCCCCACCCCCATGGCCATGGCCACCGCCATGTACTTCACGGGCCTGGACCCGCTGAAGATGGAGCCCGTCTACACGGCCCAGGGCCTGCGCGAGAAGCGGCTCCAGAAGGCGCTGCTGCTCTACTGGAACCCGGAGCAGTGGCCACTGGCGCGCGAGGCGCTGAAGCTGGCCGGCCGCGAGGACCTCATCGGTCGCGGGCCCCACGCGCTCGTCCCGCCGGAGTCCCCCGGGGAGGCCGCGCGCCGGCAGCGTACCGAGCGCGACACCGGCGCTGGTGCTTCCGCGCCGCGTCACGAGGCCGCGCCCCGGCTCGGACCGCATGGAACCGCACGTCCCCGGGCGCGCCGTCCCGGTGGGCCTCGCGCCCGCTGAGCCCCCTGGGACATGGGGGCCCGAACGCGCGGTTTGAATAAACCGCCGCGATTTTCGTCGGGCCTCCCACCATGCTCAGCCTCCTTTCCGCGTTGTGGCTCGCCACGGCTCCCGTGACGACCTCGGAACAGCCCGTGGTCCGCCCCCCGCCTCCGCAGTGTGTGTTCTCCCAGGGACGCTCGGTGTGCGGCTACCAGTGCAAGACGACCGGAACACAAACAGCCTGTGCCCGGACGCCCTACGGCATCTGTGAGGTCCTGGTGGGAGGCGTGCACTGTTGGGACCCGCCCCTGGTCGCCATCCAGCACCCGCCCACCACGAGCGCGAAGCCAGAGTGCAAGGAGAGCCGGGGCCAGGTGGCCTGCGGCTACAACTGCCGTCAGTTCAACGGCGAGGTGGCCTGCAACCGGACGCCCTACGGCGTCTGCTCCACGAACTTCAACAAGCTGACCTGTTGGGACCCGCCGGACGCCGTCATCCACCAGTACGGCGCGGAGACGCCCGCGCCCCGCTGCCTCAACGCCTCCGAGGACATGGCCTGCGGCTATGACTGCAAGGCCACGCGCACCGAGGTGCAGTGCGCCAACACGCCGGACGGCGTGTGCCGGCTCGACAACCAGCGCTTCACCTGCTTCGACCCGCCGTCGTTGCTGCACTGCGACCACAGCGCGCCCCCGCCGCCCCGGCACTGAGACCACACGTCCAGCGCGTGTGACTCGGCACGCGCGTCATGCCCGCGAAGGGGAGGCCCAAGCCCCCCTTTGCGGTGCTACACGGCTCCGGATAGGGTGCGCCGCCTTTCGCGACATCGCGACACACCCAGGAGCACGAAGACGATGGCCAGGACGACCCAGGAGCAGACCCAGGAGCGCCACGCGTTTCTGCTCGAGCTCTTCCGCCAGCAGCCGGACATCAGCAGCAAGGAGGCGCTGGAGTCCTTCAAGGATAAGTTTGGCGGCACCATCAACATGAAGACGTTCAACCAGCTCCGCGAGCAGGCCGAGGACGAAGCCGCGTCGGCCGCAGCCGCCGCGCCCGCCCCCGCCCCGGAAGTGGAGCCCGAGCCCGAGCCCGAGCCCGAGCCCGAGGAGACCGAGGCGACGGTGGACGACGCCGCCTCCCGCCTGAAGGCCGCCGCGGCCCCCGAGGCCATCAACGGCGCGGCCGGCGCCCCCGCCAAGAAGGCCAAGGCGAAGGGCAACGGCCCGAAGAACATCTTCGTGGACGCGCCCAAGGAGCACCTCACCTTCCTGGAGGGCATCATCCAGCAGTTCCAGGAGGCCGGCGCCGCCAACATCCGCATCGACCACGCCACGGACCGGTGGATGGTCGTCGTGGTGGACTCGAAGTAGCAGGACCGTCCCGGGCCAGGCGGAGTGCCCGCCTGGCTGGGAGACGCGCCGTCAGCGCTCGGCGGACGGCGCCAGCATCTCCAGAGGAAGCAGCGCGGAACGGGACAGGCGGCTCACCTCCAGCGCCGGGCCCGCTCCACTCACGCGCGCCCCCTGGAATCCCGTGGCGTCAGCGGCGCCCTCTTCCCACGCCACGAACCAGGCCGTCCCGTCCCACACCACCACGGGCGCGCGTGACGTCGCCCCGGCGGGCAACACGACGGGCACATCGAGCAACTGTCCATCCAAGCTCACCCGAGCGGCCAGCATGCCCGGCGTGCCGGAGAGATTCTCACTCCAGACCGCCAGATAGCCATCGGTGCCCCGCGCGGCGGCGACCGGAGGCTTGTGGCCCCACGGGCGCGTGAGGCGCAGCGCCGGCCTGTCCTTCACCACATCATCGTGCGTCACACGGGTCGCCAGGATTTCGTGCGGGCCGAATTCATCCGTGCCTGTCGTCGTGCCCGCGTAGGTGACGAGGAACTTGTGGTCTCCGGCCGCCACGGCGGGCGCGATCTCCTGCTGGAAGTCCCCCGTGGAGATGGTGAAGCCCGACTTCGAGCCCAGGATGCTTCCGTTGTCCCCCACCCGGACACCGCGCACGCGGTGGATACCCTGCCGGGTGGCATCCCAGACGACGAGCGACTTGTTGCCACTGGGCGCCACCCGAGGCGCCGTCTGCTCGTCCGCGCCCGTGGCGATTCCGAAGGCCGCGGGCCCGTCCAACGCGAGGTTCTTTCGGAAACGGGCGCCGTAGATATCAGCGGTGTCGTTCTTGTCGTCCTGCCACACGACGAAGAAGTGGTTGCCCGTCCACGTCACGTCGGGGACGGTTTGAGCACCCTCACGGACGACGAGCGGGACACCGCCAGCCCCATCCAGCCGGATGCCGTCTTTCGTCACCCGGTTCCCGAAGATGTCCGGCGTGAGGACTCCACCGCGCTGGTCGCTCCAGACGACCAGGAACTGTTTTCCATCAAAGGCCACGGCCGGCTTGATGGCCATGTTGGAGGCGGAGACGGAGAGCTGCGTGCGCTCGGACACGTCTCCGTCAGACGTCACACGGATGGCGTTGATGATGCTCTCCACATCGCCGATGAAGGGGAAGGCGAGCAGACACAGCTTGTGTGCGCAGGCGATGCCTGGAGGCCCTCCCACCTCATCGGAGCCGAAGACGACGAACCGGCGGCGCACATCCCCGTCGCGCTCCACATGGGCGGCAACCAGACCGGAAGCGCTGACCCAGGTGACCAGGAAGAACTTTCCGTCCCAGGCCACTCGAGGCTGCCCGCCATCAAACCCGCTGCCCGCGTTGATGGGAAAGCCCCCCGGGTCCAGCACCTTCCCCTTGGGTGTCACCCGCGCGCCGAAGACGCCCCCCTCGCGTTCGTCCTGCCAGACGACCAGGAACTGTTTTCCATCAAAGGCCACGCCTTCTCCCGGACGTCCCGTGGGCGGACGCTTCCCGATGCTCCCTCCCATCTCGGACAGGCCGGCGCGGCCGTCCAACGCCTGCCAGACCTCCTCCGGCACGCCTTCGGGCGCGTCGTCCAAGGGCACACCGCAGGCGCCCAACAGCACTCCCAGCAACACGCCACCCCACCGCGCCATCCGCACGGGCTTCCACTTCCCCTGACGCATACGTTGCTCCCCTCTGGTTCGACAGGCGGCAACGTCAGGCGCGCGAGGTGACGCAACAATCCGCCCGGTGGGGAGGGAAACGCATCCGTCACGGCGCCCTATCCATCCCATCGGGTCCCTCCCGGGACGTCCCTCGCTCCTGCGGTTGTCACCGGCCCACCACCTCACCAACCCGGGAGTGGTCCACGAGGCCTGCCTTGTGGATGAATGGCGCGCGTGATGCGCACGCTCCTCATCGCCTCCGTCCTGCTGGTCGCCACCGCCTGCTCGCGCGCCAGCACCACGCGTCCTGATTCCGCCGTGGAGCAGCCTGGCGTCCAGGCGCCGCTTCCCAACGAGTGGTCCTCTCCTCTGCACCGAGAGCATCCGCTCACGGGCCGCATCTGGGACGTGAAGGCGGCCCGCTTCGTGGACGCGGACACCATGCGCCGCTCGCTCGCCCAGGCCCGCTTCGTGGTGCTGGGAGAGCGGCATGACCAGCCCGACCACCACCAGCTCCAGGCGTGGCTCGTCCAGGCCCTGACCGAGGGAGGCCGGAAGCCCGCGCTCGCCTTCGAGATGCTCGACGTGGGGCAACAGGCGGCGGTGGACGCGTCACTGGCCCAGGCCCCGCGGGACGCGGAGGCGCTCGCGCTCGCGGTCAACTGGGCGGGCAGTGGCTGGCCAGACTGGGCCCTGTATCGGCCAGTGTTCGCGGCCGGGCTCGAGGCGGGGCTTCCCATCGTCGCCGCCAACCTGCCGCGCTCGCAGGTGCGCGACCTGGTGATGCGAGGTCCGGAGGCCCTTGCTCCCGAGCTGCGCCAGCGACTGTCCTTGGACACGCCGCTGCCTGAGCCGGTGGAGCAGGCGATGCGCCTGGAGCAGGACGAGGTGCACTGCGGTCATCTACCCAAGGAGATGCTCGGCCCCATGGTGCAGGCCCAGCGTGCACGGGACGCGCACCTGGCGGACCGGCTGTCGAACGCGGACACCGGCCAGGGTGGCGTGCTCATCACCGGCAACGGCCATGCACGGACGGACCGGGGCGTTCCCGCGCAGCTCGCGGCGCGTGTGCCCGGCAAGGACGTGCGCTCCGTGGGGCTGCTGGAAGTCGCCCCGGCGCTGCGCGCGCCTGCGGACTACGCGGCCTCTTTCGGCACGCAATCCCTTCCCTTCGACTACGTCTGGTTCACGCCGGCGATGCCCATGGAGGACCCGTGCGCGGCGCTCCTCAAGCGCCCCAAGAAGTAGCGTCCGGGGCGCGTGGCGTGACATGACCAACACGTCTGGGATTCGCCGGACATCGCGGGCGGCAACCTGTTGCTCCAGGTGCGCTTCCAAGGACGACCGCGCTCACCCACCACGCAGCACCGTGAGCGCGCGCTGGAAGTCCTCGGGCAATGGCGCCTCGACGCGGACGGGCTGCCCCGTAGCAGGGCTCGGAAGCTCCAAGGTGAAGGCATGCAGCGCCTGCCGGCCCAACGCCCGCGCCGCGGCATGCGCGCGTGCCTCCGGCGGACCGTAGAGTGAATCCGCCAGCACGGGGAACCCCGCCTCGGAGAGCTGCACGCGAACCTGGTGCGTGCGGCCCGTGTCCAGGTCGACCTCCAGCAACGCGGCATCCGCGAAGCGCTCGCGAACCTCGAAGGAGAGCGCCGCGCGACGCGCGGAGGGCACGCGGGTGGTGAAGCGCCGAGGGTCCGCCGGGTCTCGAGCATAGGGCCCCTCCAAACGGCCCTGGGCGGGCGGCTGTCCCAACACCAGCGTCCAGTAGCGCTTGTCCACACGCTTCTCCTGGAAGGAGCGCAGAAGCGCGGCGGCGGCCGTATCCGTGCGTGCGAAGGCCAGGCAGCCACTCGTCTCCCGGTCCAGGCGGTGCACCACCCCTGGCTGGGCCAGGCCCTCCACATCGAAGGGCGGCCGCTGCGCGGCGAGCAACCCCACCACGGAGGCCGCGCGCCCTTCCGGCTCCACCACGATGCCCGGAGGCTTGTTCACGATGACCAGGGCCGAATCGTCATGAAGCACAGGCAGCACCGGCCCTTCAGAAGCGGCCACCGACGCAGCGCGAGGCTCGGGCCTTTCGAGCTCAATCTCCTCGCCGCCCCACAGCTTCCGCGTGGGCTGGCACCTCTTGCCCCGGATGCGAACCGCTCCCGAATCAATCAGGGCACGGGCCCGCTCCAGGTTGATGCCTGGGACCTGCTTCGACAGGAAGCGGTCGAGCCGCTCACCGGCGGCCTCACGAGGAACCTGGACCTTCTGCTGTGCCATGCGCTTCCCGTCCCTCAACGCGGGGGGCGAGTCAACGGCCTTGGGCGCCGTCCCCGCCACGCCACACGGGAGCATGGCTTGCGGACGACGAGGACGGCCCGGAAGATGGCGAAGAATCGACCCGGCCCGGCCCCGTGAATCCGACCTGCCCCACATGTCATACGCCCCACCCTGGTGCCGAGGCAGGTCCGCGACGCACCTGCGCCGCCTGCGGTGCGGACCTCACGCCCGGCGCGCAGGCGCGAAGCACACCGCCGGAGCCGGACCTCACGGGTGAATCCCTGGCGGGCTTCCAGCTGAACTCCCGCCTGGGCACCGACGCCACGGGCTCACTGTACGCAGCGGAAGGCCATGTGGGTCCATGCGTGGTGAAGGTGATGTCTTCCTCGGTGACAGCGGATGCGGAGGCGCGAGCACGCTTCCACCGGGAAGCGGAGACACTGCGAAGCCTCCGCCACCCAGGTATTGTCCGCGTCCTCGCGGTGGGCGAGGAGCGCGGCCACTGCTGGTACGCCCTGGAGCCCGTGATTGCGCCCGCCCTGGAGGCGAGACTGGACCGGGCGAACGCACTGCCCTTCCAAGAGGTGGAGCAACTGGCGCTGCGGCTGCTCGATGCGCTCGGCGCCGCGCACGACACAGGGCTTGTCCACGGGGACGTGCGGCCCCAGAACATCCTGCTCGCGAAGGACGGCGCGATGCTGACGAACTTCGGCCTGTCGCTCGTGCCTCCCGGTGCCCATGGCTACCAGGCCCCCGAGCAACGACAATGGGGCCGCGCCGTCCCGCAGTCGGACCTGCATGCGCTGGGGCGCGTCCTGCACGAGGCGCTCACGGGAGGCATGCCGGAGACGCAGCCACTCCCCCAGGGCGTGCCCCGGCACCTGCGCCGGTTGCTGAAAAGCCTGCTCTCGGAAGCCATCCAGGACCGCCCCGACAGCGCCATCTCCGCGCGGCGACTGCTGACCCAGCGTGCGCCGCTGGGCCCTTTGGCCGTGGGCATCGCAGCGCTGCTGGCGATGCTGATGTTCCTGCTGCTGCGTGCGGCGTGAGCGCCTCCCGCTCAGAGGCCCTGGAGCTGGACACCGGACATGCGGTGCTTGGGCTTGCGGCGGATGAAGCGGTTCGCATCGCCGCGCCGGTAGCAGGTGATGAGGCGCTCCTCGTCATTGAGAAGGACAATCCACCCACGCGCCTGCCGCGCCACATCCAGGCTCCGCCAGGCCCAAGGCAGCTCCCGCTCCAGCACCGTGACGTGCGTCATGCCCGCCGCCCGGGTCCGGATGCCAAACTCCAGGATGAAGTCGAGCACATCGTCACGAAGCTGCCGAAGCGAGCTGCGCTCGACGAAGTGACGCGTGGCGGAAAACCCAGGGGAAACGGGCGGACGGCAAACGGGCATGGCGTGGACCTCCTGTTGCCAGGAGGTCATTACACATGCCGTTCCAACGCCTCATTCCCAAGATTCCGCGCACTTGGTCGGCTCCGGCACGGCGGACAAATGACATTCCGTCAATTCCCGTGCAGGCGTGTGACAGCAAGGCGCGGACGCCCCGACGCCGGCCCTCCCTGGCCGCTCCGGACACATGGTGTAGAAGGCCCGCCATGCGTTCCGTGCCGAAGCCGCCCCCCGGTGAATTGCTCCAGGATGCCACCCGCGCCTACGTGCGCGGATATCGCACGGCGTCCCTCTGCGCCGGCATCACCCAGGGAGGCGTGCATCACGTCGAAGCGCTGCGGAGCAAAGGCGCGCCGCCCGCTGAAAGCGCCCTCTTCGCGCTGGGCGAGCTGACCCCGGTCTTCACGGGGGCCCTCCTCGCGTTGCTCGTGGACCAGGGCAAGGCACGGCTCGACATGCCCCTGTCCGAGGTGATTCCCCGGTCGCTGCTCGCGGATGCCACGGCGGGCCGCATCACCCTGGAGCAACTGGCGACACACACCTCGGGAATGCCCCACCTGCCTCCCAACCTGGAGCAGGACACCCAGACGATGGAGGACCCTTTCGGCCATTACGACGCGAGACACTTCGGAGAATTCCTCCAGACCTATCAGCCGGAATGGCCGCCGCCGCGCCGCTATGCGCCCTCCATCCTGGGCATGGGCGTGCTGGGCCACGCCCTCTCCCGGCGCGCGGGGCTCAACTACGGACACGCGTTGAGGGACCTGCTCTTCAAGCCCCTGGGCATGGCCGACACCACGCTGCGCGTGTCCGAGGAACAGGAGCCGCGCCTGACGCCCGGCCACACGGCGCGAGGCAAACCCATCCCCCAATGGACGTTCCCCGCCCTGCCGGGAGCTGGCGCCGCCTACTCCACCGCTCCCGACCTGCTCCGCTTCCTCGATGCGAACCTCGGACGGGGCGACGCGGGCATCGTGCGTGCCCTGCAACTGACCCATGTGCCGCGCGCGGAGGCGAACCCCGGGAAGATGGGGCTCGGGTGGAGCGTGACGCAGGTGCGCGGTCAGCCAGTGGTGTGGCGCTCCTCCGTCATCCGGGGCTACACCAGCTTCATGGGCTTCGCCGCCGGAGCGGACGCGGGCGTGGTGCTGCTGGCGAACCATGGCTGGTCCTTCTTCTCCGCGCTCCGTGGGCGCATCCCCCTGCAAGCCCCAGGGCTCGAGCTGCTTTCCCGCCTCCTCCCGACGGAGGCATAGGTTCGGCGCCCGATGCCGGGGTGAGTCCGCCACACGCGATTGTCTTTCCCTCGCCGGACGCGGCGAAACTGAACGCGGTGCTGGACTTCGTGGGCGCCCGGAGAACGAGCGCCCGCCCTCAGACAACGAAAGCCTGACTCCAGGAGAGGAGCAGTTGCGCGTGCTCAGGGCGCGCGGCGCAGGGGCAGCAAGGCCCGGAGACGTGCGTCCCGCAGAAAAAGACCCGCCCAGGCGAAAACGCCCACGAGGATGGGGGCGATGAACGGCTCGGACAGACGCACGTGCGTCGAGGTGGCGCCGCCGAGGTAGCCCGTAACGAGGATGGCGCCCAAGACGGCTGTCCGCGGCACCGCGTAGAGCACCATGCAGATGAGCTCGGTGATTCCAATGGCCAGCAACACCGAGCCAGGGTAGCCAGACTTCTCGATTCCCTGAATGGCTTCGGGTGACTGACCCAGCTTCATCGACGCGCTGAAGGCCAGTGTGGCGACGACGAGCCCGGTGAAGATGCGTCCCAGCCAGAGCATCCATCCCTTGGCGGCAGGGGCGGACTGCGTGGAGGCCGGGGAGACGGCGGAGGAAGTGCTCGACATGAGAGAGACGCCCTAGGTGGAAGTGGGACCTGGAAGCCTCGCCGATCTAACGATCCCACACACTTCTCCACAAGGGACGAGGCGCAGCGAACAAGCCCATTCGGGGAAGGATGCGCTGTTGACGGAGAGGTTGGCCGCGCGCTCCAATGGCCATCATGGGGGGTCGTTCCATGACGTTGCTGAACGAATTGCGCCAGCGCATTGACTCACGCTTTCCGCTCACCGCCTATGCGGACCCAGCGCCACGCGCATTCCAACCCGCCGCCCTGCTGGCGTTCGCCACCCGGGTGACGGATGCCTATGCGGCCGACGCCCGGCACCTTGATGAGGGATGCAGCGGCTCCTGGCGAGCCCTGCTGGCCCACGCCTTCGACGTCTACGAAGCCGTCCGGCCCTGCCTGTCCATCCGCTATTCGACGCGCACCGTCTACTCAGGCCCGGAGGACATCGCCGCGGACCTGGAGCGGGGACAGCTCGAAATCAACACCGAGCACTGCGAGCATCCCTTGTGGACGCCGGAGGAGAACTGCGTCTTCCGCATCGTCCATGACGTGATTCCCCATGCCATGTACGCGCGGCCCTTCTCGCTGGAGGGAGAAGTGCTCGCCTTCCATGACCACGTCCGCCGGGCCCCCGCAGAGGCGAAGCTGGCGCTGTTCACGGAAATCTTCGGCTATGCCGCCATCCGTTACTCCACCGGCGTGTATCCCGAAACGCAGAAGTGCATTGTCTTCCCGGAGCTGCTCGCGGACTACGAAGCGGGCTTCCTCTCGCCCGCGAGCAGTCCCCCCACGCAGCCCGGGGCGTAAGAGCCCTTTGAACGTCAGCGCCAGGTCGTCTTCTTGCGCGCGGTCCGCGCCGCCGCCGTGATGCGCTCGCGCAGCCCCGGCTCCGCTCAACGCACTGCACTGTGAATCCTTGACGCAACACAGCAAGGGGATGCGACAACTGACCTCGCCCGGTTTACTGATAATGCGGGAGGCGCCTTGATTCTGGTCTGTGATTGGCCTACGCGTTGACTCGCGGGTCAATCCGCAGTGGACCCGTCCCCCGAACAGGAGCCCCTCCTCATGCGAAACGCTGTCCGGACACTGGTTCTGGCTGTCGCGGCACTTGGCTTGTGGTCGCAACCCGCGCTCGCGAATACCCAAACGCAGACCCGCTATCCCATCGTGCTGGCGCACGGCATGGCGGGCTTCGACTCGCTGTTTGGCGTCTACGACTACTTCTACGGCATCGGCTCCGACCTGCGCTCGGGCGGGGCGACGGTGTACGTGACGAGCGTTCCGCAGTTCAACACCACGGAGCAGCGTGGCGAGGCGCTGCTGGCGCAGGTGAAGGACATCGTCGCGCGCTCGGGCAAGGGCAAGGTGAACCTCATTGGCCACAGCCACGGCGGCCTGGACGTGCGCTATGTGGCGGCGGTGCGCCCGGACCTGGTGGCGTCCGTGACGACGGTGGGCTCTCCGCACAAGGGCGCGGACCTGGCGGACTACCTGCGCGCCAACCTCCGGGGCGGCTCCTTCACGGAGAGCGTGCTGGCCTACTTCGCCAACAACCTGGGCACCGTCCTGGGGCTGCTGTCGGGGAAGACGAACCCGCAGGACGCCATTGGCGCGCTGGCGGCGCTCAGCAAGTCTGGCACGGCGGCGTTCAACCAGAAGTACCCGGCGGGCATCCCCTCCAGCAGTTGTGGCCAGGGCGCCGCGACGGGCACGCAGGGCCAGCGCTACTACTCCTGGTCCGGCACGGACCCCTTCACCAACATGCTCGACGTGTCCGACTACCCGATGAAGCTGAGCTCGTTCTTCTACAGCGAGGCGAACGACGGCCTGGTCGGCAAGTGCAGCTCGCACTTCGGCACGGTGTTGCGTGACAACTACGACATGAACCACCTGGACGAGGTGAACCAGGTGCTGGGCCTCACCGCCTTCTTCACCAACCCGAAGACGGTGTTCCGCAACCATGCCAACCGCCTGAAGGGGCTCGGCCTCTAGACGGCCGCGCGCGAAGGACCGCCATGAAGAACCGCGCCGTCATTCCCGTAGCCGCGCTGTGCGCCCTGCTGGGTGCGGGCGTGTTCTCATGGTGGAAGGCCCGGGCGACGCCCACGCCGCCCGGGCCCGCTGTCGCCGCTGTGTCACCGCCGATGCCCTCCGCGCCGCGCGTGGGTACACCGGCGCCGCAACGTGCCGTGCCCACCGCGTCGCCCACTGACACAACGTCCGCCGCGCCCACCCTGCCCCCCATGCCGGGCTCGCTCCAGGACACGGAGGAGGATGGCTTGGCGCAGGTGGATGCATCGGGTCACCTGGTGGTGTCGGCGGACCTGCGGCGCCTGTTCGACTACTACCTTTCCGCGATGGGCGAGGAAGGGCTGCCCGTCATCCGCGAGCGCATCCTCGCCTCGCTGCGGGCCAAGAATCTGCCAGCCGCGGCGATGGAGGAAGCCGTGCGCGTGCTGGATGACTACCTGGCGTATCGCGACGCGGCGCGCACCTTCGCGGCGAACCAACGGGGCGCGGAGCTGGACGTGGGCGCGCGGCTCCAGTCCCTGCGCGAGCTGCGCCGCGAGCACCTGGGCCCCTGGGCGGAGGGACTCTTTGGTGACGAGGAACGGGTGGACGCGGTGTCAGTGGAGCGGATGAAGCTCCAGCAGGACACCACGCTGTCTCCCGAGGCGCGCGAGCGCCGCATCGCCGCGCTGGATGAACAACTCCCCGCGGAATACCGCGCCAGCCGCGACGAGGCGCTGCGCCCCCTGCGGCAGCAGGCGGTGGAGCGCGAGCTGGTGGAATCCGGTGCGTCGGCCGAGGACCTGCGCCAGCACCGGCTGGCCACCGTGGGCGCGGAGGCCACTGAGCGGCTGGAGGCCATGGACCGCGAGGAGGCCGAGTGGAAGCGGCGGCTGGCGGAGTTCCGTTCCCGCCGGGAGGCGCTGGGCCAGTCCGAGCCGAACCCCGCCGCGCGTCAGGCCGCCGTGCAGCGGCTGCTGTTCGACTCCTTCACCCCGGAGGAGCGCTTGCGGGTGGAGGCCCTGGACGCCATCGACGCGGCGGCCGGAGCCCCCTGAGCCTCACAGCGCCGGGGCGTGAGCAAGCAGGTGCTCACTTCCCAGGGAAGGTGTCGTACTCCACGAGGCCCGGAGTGATGTCGTAGTAGTCCCCCTTGCTGCCCAGGTAGATGTGCGCCTTCTCGCGGATGCCGGTGGGCGACTCCAACGTCCCGGCGCAAATCGACATCTTCGCGGAAGGCGCTTCATCGAACAGCACACTGGAACCGCACTCGACGCAGAAGCCGCGCCGCACCGTGGGCGAAACGGTGTGCCATTTGAGGCCGTGCTCCGCCGTGAGCCGGAAGCCATCCCGGTCCACAGCCGCGTAGGCCCCGACGTGCCCATGCCATTTGCGGCACTTCGAACAATGGCAGTACGTCACCGCCGTCAGCGGCGCGCTCACCTCATACCGCACCGCTCCGCAAAAGCAGCCACCCGTGTTCTTGGTCATGCGCTCGTTCTATGACACTCGCCACGAGTGAGCGAGTGCAGTGCATGAGTCGGGTTCAATCGTCATCATCATCGTCGTCGTAGTCCCCGTCCAAAAAGCCAGCGGCCCGCTCCGGCGACGGCACGTTGAAGGTGCAGGTCAGCTCACTGCCATCCCTGTAGCGATAGACGAAGCGGCCCGCGGCCAAGTCATCATTCACCGCGTCCAGGGTCACCGAGCCCGCCACCGGCATGCCCGTCGTGTCGGGAAAGCCCGTCGTCGAGCGTGTCGCCACGCTGGCGAGCCAGTCCACCACCAGCGAGTCGGCAGCCGGCACCAGCCGCTGCCCGTCCTCGTTGGCCAACGCCACCGTCACCGGCCCGCCGCTGACGACGGCCCCATTCACGAGCCGGATGTCCACGCCGAACCTCGTCATACCCGCAGTGCCCTTGGGGTCGTAGCTCAGGTCAATCCAGGTGCCGTGCTGCCCATTCCCGCCGGAGCCATTGCGGATCCACCGGGACATTTCACCATCAATGGGCCATTTCACACGGGTGCCCAGGAGGGTGCCTTGGCATTCCCCGGTGGCTTCGGTACCGCAAGCCGAGGTGAGCAGGGCGATGGCAATGATTGGAATGACGACACGCATTGAAAATAGAGGCATGGGCGTCATCATAGATGCGACCGCCAGTCCTTCCACACCTCCCCAGCCGACGTCTTCCATCCTGGATGATGCATTGCGCCATGACGACCACAAGGGATTGCCTCTCACGGTTTGTCTCCGCCCACGGGCCGTTCGTCCCCACCGCTGTGCAAGGCATCCCTGTCGCCCGACAGCCTTTCACGCAATGCACGAGCAGGAACCCGGAAGGCCCACCGAGGTCGCGCCCCTTCCAGTCCAGACCCAGCTCGCCGAAGCCCGGTTCCAGGCGCTCGCGTCGCAGTCTGGACCACGTGCGCGAGTTGGAGACACTGTCACAGGGAGAGTACCTGCTGGTCCTGGGCACCGACGGAACGGCCGTGCGCACCGGGCGCAACCACCGCGCCCGCATGGAGTCCGCGCTGAGCCTTGGGCCAAAAGACACGGCCGCTCGGCGCGCCGTGGATGAGTCCGCGCGCGGATCCTGAGATAGTCGTCCCCGTATGAAAATCTGGGTCGATGCCGATGCCTGCCCGGGCCCCGTCCGGGACATCATCCTGCGTGCTGGCCAGCGCGTGAAGGTCCACACTGTCTTCGTGGCCAACCACGCGCTCTCCCTGCCCCGGTTGGCCTATGTCTCCAGCGTGCAGGTGGGCGCGGGCCTCGACGTCGCCGACCGGCACATCGCCCAGCAGGCACAGCCGGGAGACCTGGCCGTCACCCAGGACATTCCGCTCGCCGCGCTGCTGGTGCCCAAGGGCGTCGTGGTGCTGGACCCGCGCGGAGAGGTCTTCACCGAGGAGAACGTCGCCGAGCGGCTCTCCGTCCGGAACTTCATGCAGGAGCTTCGGGAGAGCGGCGTGACGACCGGAGGCCCGGACGGATACTCGGCTCAGGACCGGCAGCAGTTCGCAGGCGCCCTGGACCGGGAGCTGACCCGGCTGGTGAAAACGGAGCCCAAGTAAAATTCGTCCAATCCTCCCGAGCGCGCCGGAGGCATCCTCCTGGCATCCACCCCCACCCAGGAAGGTGCTCCATGAACAACAAGAACCCGTCCTCCTCCGCCGCGACGCTCCCCGAGGGCCCCCGCCTCTCCCTGGCCCTGGTGACGAAGGACGCGCCCGCCGCGCTCGACTTCTACACACGCGCCTTCGGCGCCCGGGAGAAGTACCGGCTCACCGAGCCGAGCGGGCGCGTGGGCCACGCGGAGATGGACCTGGGCGGTGTGACGCTGATGCTCGCGGACGAATACCCGGAGTACGACATCCTGAGCCCCCAGAGCCGCGGGGGCACGACGTGCTCGCTGAACCTCCGGGTGGATGACGTGGACGCCGCCGCCCAGCGTGCCATCGACGCGGGCGCCACCCTGGAGCGCCCCATCCAGGACGAGTTCTACGGCGAACGCTCGGCGCACCTGAGAGATCCGTTCGGCCATCGCTGGGCCCTCAACGCCCGCATCGAGAACGTGTCCCCCGAGGAGATGCAGCGCCGCTTCACGCGGATGCTCCAGGGCTGAGGCTCCGGCCTACTCCCCCAGCGACTTCACGAAGTCCGCGCGCTTCTGCACGGAGTCCTCGTTGTCCAGGCTGAAGCTGCGCGCGAGGCTGAAGTCCTCTCGAAGGAACGTGGCCGTGTCCTCGGCCAGGGCCTGCACGGCCTTGCGCCGCTTGGGCGCCAGCGGCTCGAAGGTGTGGAACACCACGTCGTCCGCCTTCGGGTCGAACTCCCACAGCCCCACCAGCCGCTCCGCATCCAGCACGGGGCGGACGAAGATGTGGGCGGCCTCGCCCAGGGTGCCGCCCTTGGCGGAGCCCCACGTCGGAACCTCGATGCCATGGTGCTTGGGGTCCGTCACCCAGGCGGGCCCGCCATGCGACGAGACATACAGGTCATGCGCGGGCAGCAGGGACACGGACGTGGCCGCAGGGACCTTCTCTCGCAAATCAGCCAGGACGTCCTCGGGCACATAGGCCGCCTCCGAGTACCCTTCCACGGCCACCGGCACCAGCCCCGCCCGCGCCACGGCCGCCTTCGCGTCCCGCTGTGAGAAGGCCGACCACGCCGCGAAGTCCTCCACCGTCGCCGGACCGAACTGCCGGAAGAAGAGGGCCGCCAGCCGCGCGTTGCGCTCCTCCGCCGCGGCGGGCACCTTGGCCCCGGTGAAGGGGTTGCGAGCCGTCAGCCGCCACAGGTAGCGCTCCGTATCCAGCCGCCCGCCCTCGGTGCGGCGTTCCACCTTGCCCTCGAACTCCAGGTGGCGCAGCGCGGGCGGCAGCGTCGAGGACAGGCCCACCTTCTTGCCCACCTCGCCCAGGCTGCGCACCACGCCCGCGGGCATCGCCTTGCGCAGCGCGTCCGTGGACAGCGGCCCCTTGCGCAGCGCCACCAGCGCGGCCTCGGCCACGTCCGCCAGTTCCTTCGCGCCCAGGCCCACCTTCTCGTGCTCGCGGTCGGCCCGCTTGCGGTACGCCTCCTCGGCAACGCGCATCACCAGGGGCACGTGGGCGCGAGGCACCAGGTAGATGCAGCCACGCACCGCGGGAATCACCTGGAGCTGGGACGCCTCCGCCGCCGCGTCCAGGTCCGCCCGCCGCAGCCCCGGCACTCGGGCCCGCACCGCCAGGTACACGTCCACGCCACCCAGCGTCCGCACCCAGCCCGTCGTGGCGACCACCTCTTCCAGGCTCCCCTTCAGCGGCTCCGCGAGCCCCTGCGTCCGCAGCCAGTGCGCACGGGCGCGGGCCAGGGTGATGCTCAGCGCGGAATCAGCGGATGCGGCGACCTTGCGAGCCATGGTGTCTCCTCCTCCATTCCCTCTAGTGCGGTGGGCCCCGGCTCCACCAGGGGCACCGCGTGAGAAAGCAGCCTGAACGAAGCGCGAGACTGTGGAGCCTGGAACGCCCGGCCCCGGGTGGACGCGTACACCCCTGGCCGCCCCAGGGCTTCTGAATTACCTGAAGGCCATGCCTACCCTCGTCCTGGTCCGACACGGTCAGTCGCTGTGGAATCAAGAGAACCGCTTCACCGGCCTCGTCGACGTCCCCCTCACCGACCAGGGGCGCCAGGAGGCCCGGCGCGCGGCGGAGGCGCTGAGCGGGATGACGTTCGACGTCGCCTATACGTCAGCGCTCATCCGGGCGCAGGAGACGCTGTCCATCCTCTTGGACGCGTTGGGACAGCAGGTCCCCACCATCCGGGACGCCGCCCTCAACGAGCGCAACTACGGCGACCTGCAGGGGCTCAACAAGGCGGACGCCGCGAAGCGTTGGGGGGCCGCGCAAATCAAGGAGTGGCGCCGCTCCTTCGACGTGCCGCCCCCCAACGGCGAGTCCCTGGAGATGACAGCGGAGCGCGTGTTGCCGTTCTATGAGCGCGCCATCGCCGGAGACCTGCGCCTGGGGAAGAACGTGCTGGTGGTGGCCCACGGCAACTCCAACCGTTCCCTGGTGATGAAGCTGGACAACCTCACGGGGGAGCAGGTGGTGGGGCTGGAGCTGGCCACCGGGGTGCCGCTCATCTACGAGATGTCGCCGGACGGAGAGGTGCTGTCCAAGCGCACCGCGTCCCCCTGACTCAGGTGAAGGCACAGGGGGCTACCCATCCCCCTGGAGTCATGGGATACGCACGGCGGCGCGAGGACGGCTCAGGCCGCTCCAGGGGGAACTTCCGTGGTCCGGAGGCAGGCTGTACGCCCTACCGCGTCCGGTTGAATGGAACCGGCCCCGGCGCGTCAGATGCTTCGAGCACATGAAAGGACGCTCCCCATGAAGGCCCTGATCACCTCCCTCGCTCTCCTCTTCGCCCTTCCCTCCCTGGATGCCCACGCCCAGGCGGAGATGCGCCGTCCGCCCAGCCCGCCGCCGGGGCAGCAGATGCCGCAGCCGCACCATCCGCACCAGCCCAACTACCCGCCGCAGCACTCCGGCAGCCAGGTGGTGGTGGACCGGCGGGAGTTGAACGAGCGCCTGGACCGGCTGGAGAAGCTGCTGAAGGAAGCCGAGCAGCGGATGAACCGGCAGGAGCGCAACAAGTTCCGCAACGCCAAGGAGACGCTGAACTCCGTGCAGGACCTGGTGAACAGGGCGCCGCTGCTGGCCACCGTCCTCCCGCCTCCGGCGCCGATGCCGCCCCCGCAGCCGGTGGTGCGGCCCATCTCGGACAGCGAGCTGCGCCGCATCCACTCTTCCATCTCCCTGCAGACCTTCGCCGAGGACAAGATGCGCGTGCTCGTCTCGGCGGCCCAGCACCACTACTTCCTGGTCTCCCAGGTGGGCCAGCTCCTGGGCAACTTCCAGTTCACCCAGGACAAGCTGGCCGTGGTGCGCGAGCTGAAGCCGTACATCCTTGACCCGCAGAACAGCCACACGCTCTACAGCCACTTCTCCTTCTCCAGCGACAAGAAGCGGCTGGACGACATTCTCTCGCAGCGCTGACCCGCGCGGGCTGACAGGCAGACAGCAGGACTCCGGGCGTCGCGGGAAGTGCTTCCGCGGCGCCCGTCGCATTCTAGAACGAGCACACCGGTCCGCGCGGGAAGAGACGTCCCGCCGGGGGGGGCGTGAAGGCGCGCTCCATGGCATCCGCGGCATCCGCCAGCGAGCCATGCGACGCCTCGATTCGGGCGAAGCGCGTCCGCATCCGGTCCAGGATTCCCGCGGGCAGCAGCCGCCGCGCCATGGGGAACACCTGCGCCTCCTCCACCGCGGTGTGCCCCCGGTACAGGCGCAACCAGTCATCCGCCGCGTCGAGCATGCGCGCGGGGTCCGTCTCCCCGCCACGCAGCATCGCCTCCGCCGCGCAGAGCATGGCCACCGCGTGCTCGCTGCCGGTGCCGTGCTCGCCGGACACCTGGGCCAGCAGCCCGGGCGCCAGCGGCAGCCGGTGCGCCACCATCGTCTGGAAGAGCACCATCTCCTTCGCGTGGTGGCTGCCGTCCACGAAGGTGAGGAAGAAGTTCGCGGCGCGCAGGAAGAGCGAGGCCGAGACGAACTCCCCATCGCGGCCCTTCGCCACCGCCCGATCCAGGACCACCAGCACGCGCTGGATGTGGCGGTGCTCCTGGTTCAACACGTCCAATGCATCCATGACCGACCCCTTCACACCGTGCGGGAAAAGCGGGGGCGCTCCGTCCCCGCGAGATACGCGTCGAACACCATGGCCACGTTGCGGACGAAGAGCCGCCCCATGGGCGTCAGCTCCAACTGCGAGCCGGTGCGCATCACCAGGCCGTCGGCCTCGAACGCGCGCAGCCGCTCCAACTCCGGCGCGAAGTAGTCGGCGCCGTCCGCCCCCAGGTCCACCCAGAAGTTGCACATGAGCCGGGTGATGACCGCGCGGCGGCGCTGGTCGTCCGCCGTCAGTGACAAGCCCCGCTCCGTGGCCAGACAGCCCTGGGAGACGCGCTCGTAGTAGCGTGGCAGCGCGCGGACGTTCTGCGCATACGCGCCGTCCACGTCGCTGATGCCGGTGCTGCCAATGGCCACCACGTCCGACGCGGCCTTGACGGTGTAGCCCTGGAAGTTGCGGCCCAGCCGGCGCTCGGCCTGCGCGCGCGCCAGTTCGTCCTCGGGCACCGCGAAGTGGTCCATGCCGATGGGCCGGTAGCCCGCGGACACAAAGGCCGCGTAGGCGGAGCGGAACAACTCCAGCTTGGCGCGCCCGCTGGGAATGGCCTCCGCGGGCATGCGCCGTTGGTGCTTCAGCACTTCGGGCATGAACGCGAAGGAGTAGACGGCCAGCCGGTCCGGCCGCATCGACAACACCGTGTCCAGCGTGCGGGCCCACCCCTCGGCGTCCTGGTGTGGCAGACCGTAGATGAGGTCGAAGTTCACGCCCTTGAAGCCCAGCAGCCGCGCGTGCTCCAGCAGCGCCCGCGTCTCCTCCGGGGACTGGATGCGGTTGGTGACCTCCTGCACGCGCGCGTCGAAGTCCTGCAGGCCCATGGACACGCGGTTGAAGCCCAGGCTCCGAAGCAGCGTGAGCTGGCCGGGCGTCGTCACGGCCGGGTGGATTTCGATGGCCACCTCCGCGTCCGACGCGATGCGGAAGCGACGGGTGAGCGCCGTCCACAGCCGTTCCAGCTGCCGCTCATCCAGGAAGGTGGGCGTCCCCCCACCCCAGTGAATCTGGGACAAGGAGCGCCGGCAGCCGAGCCGCTGCACCACCAGGTCCAGCTCCATCTCCAGATGGTCGATGTACTGGTCCGCCGCGGCCCGGTCCCGGCTGATGACGACGTTGCAGCCGCAGTACCAGCAGAGACTGCGGCAGAAGGGCAAGTGCACGTAGAGCGACAGCGGCTCGGCGTGCTCCCGGGAGCCTGCATGCTCGAGCCGCTCCACCAGATGCTCCGGACCGAAGTCCTTCCGCCACTCGGGCGCCGTGGGGTAGCTGGTGTAGCGAGGGCCGGAGACGTCGTACCGGCTCAGCAGGGCTTCGGGTGGCGTGGGGACTTCCTGGCGGGGGGGCTCCATCTCACCGATTCACCATTCCAAGCCTCGTGCCAGGAGCATCCACGACGGGGATGTGGCGCAAGTCGTGCAGGTCTTGCGGCCCCCTCCCCCCACGGCGCAACCCCTGCGCCGTGGCGCCCCTGACCGGGGGAACCTTGCCCTACCCTCCCGTGGCAGCAGGCCCCAGGAAGCGAGCCTCCATGCGCTTCACGACACCGGAGGCCGAGTCCGCTATCTCGACGGTGAAGTGGAACGGAAGCTCCGTTCTGCTTCGGTCCACGGTGCTGAACAGCGGCCTAACTCATCGACGTAGCGTGTGCGAGGACGCCTCATCTGGTACGGCAGCTGTGGCTTGGCACCAGTGGGCCATACGTTGGCATTGCCTTGCACGCCCACCAGGAAGCGCAATCCCCTGGCTCGAAGCGCCTCACGAAAATCTCGGCAACTGCCGTAGCCCGAGTCGGACAGGACCAGCTCTTCTTTCACGCCCCAGCCGAAGGTCTCATTGAAAACCTTGAGTGCTTCCTCCCATTTTCGCTCGAAGCAAACCTCCCGTGGGACGCCCGCTGCACGCACGCAGCGCCTGTCCGCCATCCATTCCTGGGGAGGTACAAGCGCATTCCAATGCAGCCGCTGCCCTTCTCACCCGTCACGTGTAGACTCACTGCTACTTGGCAATTGTCCGTGCGGCCCAAGGTCCCCGAGTACTGGCGTGCGCTCCGCACGGAATGCATGCCTTTCTTCGGGAATCCCGTGTCGCCGATGAGGAGGGCTTCCAGGCCCGGCAGCTCTCGCTCCAACTTCTGAGTGAGGTGGCAGTGCACCTCGGCATCATCCCAGGCCGCGCCGGAAACATACTGCTGCAATCGCAGGAGCAGAGCTTCCGTCTGGTCTGGTGCATGGGTCAGTCGTTCCGCCATGGGCTCGATGATCTTGCTCTCTCCGTCCAGGAGGAGGCCCGTGACGTAGCCGCCCAGGGCGCGCCGTCGTTCGGTGCGCCTAGTTCCTACTGCCATCGTGTCCAGGTACCCGGAGAGTTCTCGGTCGAGCTTGTGGAGTTGCGCGGGCGTCATGTCCCATCAACACGGGGCCGCCACGCCTGATTTATCTGACCGAGCAGTGTTAGTTCACCCCTGGTCTTCTTTGGGTGTCTTTAGCAATCGTCACACGTAGTCAAATAATCAAGCAACTTCCGTATCTCCAAAGGAACCAACCGCTCTACATCACTCTGCGCAACGTCTCCCCACCCATGAGCCACCATCTGAACCACATCTCGACGGATACAATTTTGCAGCATCAACGGAAGGCGACTCCGAATTTCGCTTAGAACAACCTTTGCGCGACTCCGACCTCTTTGCCAAACATCGGGACGAGCACCAACCTCGCTCTTTGCCTGTTCGAGAGCATTCACTAGCGTACTGTCATCCCTCTTCGTTCGAGCCAAGGCTATCATCAACTGCCCAGTAGCCTCCATCAAAAGTTGCTCATCCCGATCGGCACAACCGAGCGAAGCGACAACGATGTCAGTCAATTCCCGACTAGAGACCCACTGTTCGCCCTTTCGGTGTCCGAAAATCACTGGCGAAATCCAGCCAAGCAGACACGAAGCGTCGAGAAATAAAGATTCGATACTATGTCGCGACCAAACTACATCAAGCAATCTAAAGCCAGACTCCTCCCTAAAGGGACCCAACGCAGGAGAACGGCTATAGTCTCGATCCAACACACGAACAATGTGCACTGGATTACCCGAGCGGCCCTCTACCGAAAGCAAGGGGCGAAGTGCCTGCATAAGCACACTCGTTGCGGCAGAGTTCCCCGCACCACCAAGTGGAACAAACGTCCAGGCTCCAAATCGAGCCAGCAACTTAGGCTGTCCCCGAAAATAGACTTCTGCACACTGCCTAAGGAGTTCTGCGTCGCTTGGACCTTCGTAAAACAATATTTTTCTCGAGCGCAGAAACTGAATACTTGAAAACAGACTAAGATCACACCAACGCCCCAGTTCGTCAAGAAGCACACCTTCAGAAGCAAGAATATTTGCAGATGTCGCTTTCTTATCCACAACTAGAAGCGACGTATCGGATCGGCGTGCGAGCCGATTTATTGCCTCGACTGAATGGGTCGCAATAAAGAGTTGCGCCCCCAGTTCGCGGGAAAGCTCAGCCAAGTACATGGCAACAACCCCCTGAAGGCGCGGATGAAGATGTGCTTCTGGCTCATCGAGGAGCAAGAAGACTGGACGCCGCTCGACGATTGATTTTCGGTATCGCCAGAGGGCAGAAAATATTGCAATCAGACTACTGAAACCCGCTCCTGCTGAAGCGAGCTCAAGCTCCCCTTCCTGATCTCGAAAATACACCTTCAGGTTTTCGACCCGATCGAAATCCGATTTCGAAGTGAATGAACTAATCGTTGCTCCTACGGATTCCCTAAGGAGTCGATTCAAGCGCGCGAGGCCCGCTCTGTCGAGACGAACAACCAAGTTTCGGATTATCTGACTCTGCTGCCCTCGCATCATCATTCGCTCAACTGCATGAGTGCTTCGATACTCTTCATTGGGGCCCGCACCTGGAAAGATAGGTATGAATACGGCAACGGGCTCATTCTCCCGGAGCAACTCTAGAATGCGACGCGCACGTTTGTGCGTACCATATTCGAGTCCCTGAACCTCGGCTAAAACCTTTGGACTACAGACTTTGACGTCAACATTCCCCGAGTCATCTACATTGAGAATGAAATGCCCAATCAGGCTCTCCTCAGAGAAATGCAGCTCAATTCTAAATGAGTCGTCTGGATCAAAATAGAGCTCACTTAGCTCCTCCACAGAAATCCAAAGAAGAGTCTTGAGCCCCAAGAAAACCAGTGGGTCGATGCGTATATAATCATCTTTGCATTGAGATTGAAATTCCCTAAACTCACGAACGCGGCCTTCCTGCAGAACCCAGGAATATGCCGCGCACGCAAAGCGAATGGCTGACATGAGCGTTGTTTTTCCAGCATTGTTTGGACCAACCAGCACATTGGTTTCTTGGAAGTTTGCTGTAAATGAATGAAACCCGCGAAAATTCTCGACAATCACCTTCGTTAGCATCTAGGCAAGCTCCTCTATTTACTACTCCGGGACATCACTGAAATACTCAATGGCATTGGCGGGATAGACTGGATTCTTTCTGAACTTGGGAGCGGAGAGCAACTGAACGCAGTAAAATAGGGAGCCATGTCCCCCTTGACGGAAAGAAGATAAGGGCGGTTGCGTTCCGACGAGCGACGTGTCACGAGCCATTGCAGAGATAGATCTTGTGGTGGCCCCTAACGCAAGGCGCAGTTGATGTGAACACTGGGGCTGATCTTCATTGGGGATGAGCGAGGGACTTCCCACCCCCTGGAGTTACGTCAGTGAGAATCACCCGCTTCGGCGGCTCTTCCGCACTTCGTGTGGTGTCCCTCGAGGGAGTAGTCAAACGCGGCAAGCCGCCACCTGGGCGAATCCACCCTGGGAATGGAAACGCTGTACCCACTTCTTGGATGTCGAGTGGACCGGGTGCCCCACGGTAGCTCAGCGGGTGTCGGCCTTGGTGTAGGCATGGAGGGTACGGGAGCACGATGTCCCTCCTGCCAGACGCCAGTACCGCAGTGCATGGCAGCTACGTCCGGCGCCCAGCGGACCTGCCCGCCGTAGAGCGCGTCGTGCAATTCGAACTTCGCGTGCGCCGCTTTTGCAGCCGAAACACGGAATGCTCTCGCCGTACGTTCGCTGAGCGGCCGTCGCGCCTTCTGGCTGCTCGGGCTCGGCGGACACGGAGGCCGACCACCGAGCAGTGCGCCGTTGCAGTCACAGTGGGAGCAGAGGCTAAAGCCAGGCTACTCAAACCCCTGGCCGTGCCCTCCGGGTTGAACTCCGCGGAGGCCGCGACGTTGGCGCGCATCCAGCGGGACAAGGACGCGTCGCGTGTCGTTACATTGACTCGGCAACTCTGTGAACTCGTTCGCTCGAGGTACGTTTCACAGAGAGCAAGACGAGCGAGGACATGTAAGCCCTTCGAAGCGTGCCTGGACAAAGCTCGCGGGTGCGGGGGGCGCGCAACCACGACGGCTCGCTTACCACCGACAGGCCCGATGTCATGTGGGGCACCGACGCCACCTGCACGGTGACGACGTTGGAAGGGCAGGCCACCGTCTTCATCGCCGTCGACGATGGCACTGCCGAGTGCGTAGGCATCCACGCCGCCAAAGTGGGAAGCCGCTTCGAGGCTCTCGAGCCCATTCGGCGGGGCATCAAGGCGCGCTTCGGTGCGTACGGCCAGGGCGTGGCTTCGGGGCTAGCTATTCGCCACGACAACGGCAGCCAGTACACCTCTGACGTCTTTCAGAACGAGTTGCGCTTCCTGGGCGCCAACTCCAGTCCGTCCTTCATTCGCAGTCCCGAGGGCAACGGCTGCGCCGAGCGTTTCATCCGCCCCCCAAGGAGCAACTGCTCTGGGTGCGCACCTTCGCCACCATGGAGGAACTCCGGCTGGACCTGCTGGAATGGGCCCACCGGTATAACGAGCACTCGCTACTTGAGCGCCACGACTTCCTTTCGCCGAGTCAGGCCCAGCGGGAGCTGAGGCTGAAGCAAGCGGCCTGATTACGACCAACCTGGTGTCTCAACAACCCGGTGCGGTACAAGCGCCAGTTGTATGGCCGCGCCAACTTCGACCTGCTGCGTCGTCGCGTGCTGCTCGCTGTTTGAGCCTACAGTCCGCACGAAGTGCGGGAGAGCCACGGAAGCAGGTGACGCTCATACTGTCCTTGGTTTCCCCAATACCCGGTAAGCCGGTAATCTGCTGATACCTCAATCCATCCTCATCGAAGCCCCGAACTGGCTTGCCCCAGCCTTTCCGGAATGGGAAGTCCAACGCTCATTCCCTATGAGGTTCAGGTCTATCCAATCACGGCAACTGCGCCTCAGGTTGGAGGCTATAAACAGGTCCCAGGAAGCGGGCCTCCATGCGCTTCACTTCACCGGAGGCCGCGTCGGCCACCTCGACGGTGAAGTGGAATGGCAGCTCCGTTCCGCTTTGGTCCACGGTGATGAACAGCGGCACCCGGAAGCTCTCCAGCGAGGCGAGTGTCACCTGCGCCTGTGGCACCACCACCTTCGCGGGCACGGGACTGTCCACGCGGATGGTGAGCACCGTCTCGGAGGGGTTCTTGTTCACCAGGTGCAACTCGAACTGGTTGCGCACCGTGCCCTGCTCGACGACGTAGGGCATGCCCTGGAAGCGCAGCAGGTTCGCCTCGAAGGGCACGCGCCGCACCAGGCTCAGCGTGAAGCCCACCACCGCCACCAGCATCAACGCGCCGTAGATGAACAAGCGGGGCCGGAGCACCCGCCGTGGCTGCCCATCCAATCCGTTGAGTGAGTCATAGCGGATGAGCCCACGCGGCCGGCCCAGCTTGTCCATGACGCCGTCGCACGCATCCACGCACTGCGCGCACGCGAGGCAGTCCATCTGCAAGCCATTGCGGATGTCGATGCCCGTGGGGCACACGGCCACGCACTTGAAGCAGTCCACGCAGTCGCCGCGCGGAGGTGGGGCCGGGACACCCGGAGCGGCCTTGATGAGACGGCCCCGGGGTTCTCCGCGCCGCGTGTCATAGCCGACGATGAGCGAGTCCCGGTCCTGCATCGCCGACTGGAGGCGGCCATACGGGCACACCACCACGCAGAGCTGCTCACGGAACCACGCGAAGTTGAAGTACAGCGCGCCCGTTACGGCCATGGCCCACGTGAAGGCCACCGGCGACGCCACCGGGCCATCGGCCACCATCGCGATGAGCCCTCCCGCCGAGACGAAGAGGCTCAACGCCGCGTGGGAGATGAGCAGCGACACCGCGGCGTACGCGCCATGTTTGAGCACCGCCCGCGCTACGCGCACGGGCGTCCACGGCTCCTTCGCGGCCTTCAGCCGCCGCTCCCGGGGCCCATCGAAGAACCGCTCGATGGGACGATAGAGCGCCTCCAGGAACACCGTCTGGGGACACGCCCAGCCGCACCACACGCGTCCCAGCCACGCGGTGAAGAACAGCAGGCCGAAGCCCACCGACGTCAACAGGAACAGGACGCGCCAGAAGTCCTGCGCGTTGTACGTGCCGCCGAAGAGGTAGAAGCGGCGCGCCGCCACGTCCAGGTGCACCGCCGGGTGGCCCCCCACCTCCACCAGTGGCAGGGCCAGGTAGATGGCGATGAGGACCGCGAAGCCCACCCGCCGCCGAGTGATGAACCGGCCGTGCACGTCCGCCGGGTGGAGCGCCAGCCGCGAACCATCCGCGTGGATGGACGTGAGCTGGTCGATGCGCGGGCCATCCCGCTGCGGTGCCGCAGACATGACTGCATCCTCTCCGTGAGCTACGGCTGCTCGGGCTCGCCCTGCGGCTCCTTGCCGCCGGGCGCGTTGGTGCCCTTGAGTGTGAGCAGATAGGCGGTGACGGCCTTGACGCGCTCGGCGCCCAGGGTGCGCTCCCACGCGGGCATGCCCTTGGCCACCACGCCGTCCGCCACGACCTTGTGGATGGCCATGGGCCCGCCACCGTGCATCCAATACGCGTCCGTCAGGTTGGGGCCGATGGAGCCCTGCCCCTGCACGCCGTGACAGGCCGCACAGTTCGCCTGGAACACCTGCTTGCCGCTCTCCAGGGAGGCCGGGTCCTTGGCCAGCGCGAGCAGCATGCCGTCAGACGCCGGCGCGTTTCCAGACGCGCGCTTCGCCACCTCCGCGGACTCTGCGGCGTACTCACCGAGCTGTCCGGGCCCCACCTCGGCGATGTGGTACCAGAACCAGTACCCCGCGCTGAAGATGATGGACGTCCAGAGGATGAACAGCCACCAGTTGGGCAGGTGGTTGTCGTGCTCCTCGATGCCGTCATAGACGGAGTGCACCAGCGGCTTGTCACTGCTCATGGCGGCCCTCCCCCTGCTCGCTCAGCGGCATCCGCGCGAGCGCGTCGAAGTCCCCGCTGCGCCGCGCCACGAACACCCAGGCGACGACGCCGAGAAACACCGCGATGAACAGGACCAAGGCGAAGAGGGGCAGCTCGGTGAGCGACATCCCTTGATAGAATTGCTTGTACATCAGCGGCCCTCCTCACTGGCGATGGTGGCGGCAGGCAGACGGTCCGGCGGCGCGGGCGCCTTCTCCGGCGGCGCGGGCAGGTCCTGCGGTCCACGGCCCAGGCGCTGGAGGTAGGAGATGATGGCCACCATCTCCGAATCCCACGCCACCTGGACACCCTGCGCCGCCAGGTCCGCGGTGATGCCCTCCGCCTGGGTCTTCTGTCGCGCCTCGGCGCTGTCCACGTCCGCATTGCTGTACGGCACACCCAGCCGCTGCATCAGCGCGAGCTTCTTCGGCGCGTCCTTCACGACGATGCGCTGCTCGGCCAGCCACGGGTACGGCGGCATGTTGGAGCCGGGGCTCGTCGCCCGAGGGTCCATCATGTGCGTGTAGTGCCAGAGGTTCGGGTATTTGCCGCCCAGCCGGTGCAGGTCCGGGCCCGTGCGCTTGCTGCCCCACTGGAAGGGGTAGTCGTAGATGAACTCCTCCGCGCGGGACACGTCGCCGTAGCGCTGCGTCTCCGCCACGAAGGGGCGAATCATCTGCGAGTGGCAGGTGTAGCAACCCTCGCGGACGTAGAGGTCGCGTCCCTGGAGCTCCAGCGGCGAGTACGGCTCCTGCGCCTGGCCGTGCGCTGGCACCGCCTGCTTGAGCATGATGGTGGGCAGCAGCTCCGCCACACCGCCAATCAGGATGGCGATGAGCGTGAGCACGGTGAAGGCCAGCGGCTTGCCCTCGATGAGACCGAACCACGACGGACGGCCTGCTTCACGGTCCCTGCGGGTGACAATCCAGGCGAACTCGCCCAGCGCGATGATGGCGCCCATCAGCACCACCGCGCGGACCGGCTTCGCCCAGCCGAGGAACATCGTCACGGTGAGGATGGCGATGGCGAACACCAACGGCCGGCCCGTGACGACCTGCACCCAGCCGGGCGTCGGGGCCTTGGCGGGGACGGGCTCGGCGACGGGCGTGGGCGGCTCCACGACGACGGTGGTCTCCCCGTCCACGGCCTTGCCGGCGCGGGCCGTCTTCCACAAGTTCCACGCCATCATGATGAAGCCCACCAGGTACATGGACCCGCCGACGAAGCGGACGATGTACATGGGCCGGATGGCCAGCAGCGTCTCCACGAAGTTCGGGTAGAGCAGCGTGCCGTCAGGGTTCGCCGCTTGCCACATGAGGCCCTGCGTGACGCCGCTGATCCACATCGACACCATGTAGAGGAGGATGCCCACCGTCCCGAGCCAGAAGTGCGCGTCCGCCGCCTTGGGCGAGTGCAGCTTCGTGCCGTACAGCCTGGGCACCAGCCAGTAGAACATGCCGGCCGCCATGAAGCCGTTCCAGCCCAGCGCGCCGCTGTGGACGTGGCCAACAATCCAGTCCGTGTAGTGGGCCAGCGCGCTCACCGACTTGATGGACAGCAGCGGCCCTTCGAAGGTGGCCATGCCGTAGAAGGTGACGCCCGCGATGAGGAACTTGAGGACGGGGTCCTCGCGCAGCTTGTACCAGGCGCCCTTCAGCGTGAGCAGGCCGTTGAGCATGCCGCCCCACGACGGAGCCCACAGCATGACGCTGAAAATCATGCCCAGCGACTGCGCCCAGTCCGGCAGCGCCGTGTAGAGCAGGTGGTGCGGACCGGCCCAGATGTAGATGAAGACCAGGGCCCAGAAGTGGATGATGGACAGCCGGTACGAGTACACCGGCCGCTCCGCCGCCTTGGGCAGGAAGTAATACATGATGCCCAGGATGGGCGTGGTGAGGAAGAAGGCGACGGCGTTGTGGCCGTACCACCACTGCACCAGCGCGTCCTGGACGCCCGCGAAGACGGAGTAGCTCTTCATCCCCGACAGCGGCAGCGCCAGGCTGTTGACGATGTGCAGCACCGCCACCGTGACGATGGTCGCGATGTAGAACCAGATGGCGACGTAGAGGTTCTTCTCGTGGCGCTTCGCCAGCGTCCAGAAGAAGTTGATGGCGAAGACGACCCAGATGACGGCGATGGCCACGTCGATGGGCCACTCCAGCTCCGCGTACTCCTTGGAGGTGGTGAAGCCCAGGGGCAGCGAAATCGCTGCCGCGACGATGATGAGCTGCCAGCCCCAGAAGTGGATTTTCGAGAGCAGGTCCGACGCCATGCGCGTCTTCAACAGACGCTGCGTGGAGTAGTAGATGCCCGCGAACATCATGTTGCCCACGAAGGCGAAGATGACCGCGTTCGTGTGCAGCGGGCGCAGGCGGGAGTAGGTCGTGTAGGGGATGCCCAGGTTCGCCTGCCACCAGGCGAGCTGACTGGCGGCCAGCGCCCCTACCGCCATTCCCACGATGCCGAACAGCACCGACGCGATGATGAAGCGCCGGACCGTGGTGTCGTCATAGATGATTCGTTGCTGATGCACGGCTTCACTCCTGGGAAGCGGAGGGCGGAGGCTCGGGAGCGCGCGGCGCCGGAGCGGCGCTGTCGTCTTCGAGCGGGAAGAGCGAGAGCCGGTCGGCGTGCTCGTGGTCGCGGTGGCGCACGCTGTAGACGAACAACAGCACCGAACTGGCGACGAGCATCAGGCTCACAAAGACCTGGAGGACGAGGACGTTCATGCCGGCACCTCCCGCAGCGGCGGCGTGGGCGAGGCGGCGGCGCGCTCACGTGAGGCGGACAGCCACCACACCGTGAAGAGCACGGTGGCCAGACTGGTGGCGGGCATGGCCACGGCGGCGCGCAGGGGCGTCATCCAACCCGCGAGGCACACGGCGACGGCCACCACGTTGTAGCTCACCGCCAAGAGCAGCAGCCGGCGCACCACCTGGCGCAACCGGGCCGACAACCGCAGTGCCTCGCGGATGGCACCCAGGCCTTCGCCCAGGAGGAAGAAGTCGCTCTTGCCGGGCATCACCGGCCGGTCGATGGCGGGCGTACCCGCGCAGAGGGCTCGCTCGAAGGCGAGGCTGTCGTTGACGCCGTCACCCAGGTACAGCGTGTCCGCCGCGTCCAGCTTCGCGACAGCCTCCGCCTTGTCCTCGGGACGCTGGCCGCTCAGGGTGTGCTGGGTGGGGATGCCCAGCGCGGCGGCCATGTCACTCACGCGGCCGTGGCTGTCCCCGGAGATGAGCCACACCTCGCGGCCCTCTCCCTGGAGCGCCTGGACCTCACGGCGCGCGTCGGGACGTACCGACTCCCGGAGCTGGAAGAAGGCCACTGGCACGCCGTCACGGGTCAGCACCGGGCCCGCGGCGAGGCCCGAACCGGAGAGGAGGACCTCCACACGCCCACTCGGCCTGGAGTGGCGGCTCGCGGGGCTGCCCCCCGCACACGACGCGCCATCCGTGGGCTCGCGCTCCGGATGCCCTGTGTCCACCGCCTCGGTGGCCCAGTCCGCGCGGCCCAGCCGCCAGCGCACGCCTTCTCGATTCAGCTCGAGCCCCTGGCCCGCGAGCTCCGACACACGCGCCTCCGAGTTGAAGCGCGCGCCTTCCCGAGCCAGCGCGGCCGCGAGGCAGCGACTGGCGGGGTGGTTGCTGCGCGACACCAGGTCGAAGGCGATGTCGCGCGACGCGGCCGTCAACCCCGCCACGGCGGCGCGGTCCACCAACTCCAGCCGCCCCAGCGTCAGCGTCCCCGTCTTGTCGAAGAGCACCTTTCGCACGCGCGGCAGCCGGTCCAGCAGGTCCGTGCTCCGGATGAAGAAGCCGCCGCGGCGCAGGCGCGCCTGGACCAACTCGTAGGCCAGCGGCGTGGCGATGCCAATGGCGCACGGGCACGTCACCACCAGCAGCGCCACCGCCACCTCCAGCGCCTTGTCCGGCCCGGCGGGCCACCACAGCGCGAGCCCCAACGCGGAGACGAAGAGCACCGTGACGACCCAGCGGCGCGACACGCGGTCCCAGAAGCGGGTGTGCAGCGCGGGCCCCCCTGCGGCCGTGGGCGCCCGGCGGAGCAACGCCACCAGCGGAGAGTCGGTGAACGCCTGCTTCGCCTGGATGCGCACGGCCTCGCGCCCGGCGTTGAACGCGCCCGCGGGCAACGCCCCCCCCTGCCCCACCGCGCGCTCGCCGGGCTCGCCCGTAATCCAATCCGTGGACACGCGGGCCCCCGAATCGAGCAGCACCGCGTCCACCGGCACCAGGTCCCCCGGCGCAATCACCAGCACGTCGCCGTCGGCCACCTCGGCGGCGCGCACGGTGGCGAGCCGCGCGCCCTCTTCCCTGCGGACGAAGAGCCCTTCCGCCCCGTCGTCATCCAGCAGGAAGCGCCGGTTGCGCTCCAACACACGCTGCTGGAGCCACCGTCCCACCAGCATCAGCGTGACGAAGGTGTTGAGCGTGTCGAAGTACGCCAGGTCGCCGCGCCCTCCGCGCGCCTGCGCCAGCGACATGCCGAACACCAGCAGGATGCCCAGGGCAATGGGCAGGTCCAGGTGCAGCACGCCGCGCCGCAAGCCCTGAAGCGCGGAGCGGAAGAAGGGCCAGCCGCCCACCACCACGACCGCGGACGACAGCCACAGACTCAGCCGTGTGAAGAGACGGAAGACATCGCCATCCTCCGGCGTGAGCCCCACGTAGAAGCTCACCGAGAACAGCATCACGTTCATCGACAGCGCGGCGCAGATGCCCAGGCGGATGGGCAGGTCCAGGCTCGTGCGCTCCGGGCGCTTGCGGCTGGGTCCGAAGAGGTAGCCAAAGCCCTCCACGCCGCGAAGGAACTCCGCCACGTCGAAGGCGCCGCGCCGCCACAGCATCCGCACCTTGCCTAGGGCCGGGTCCACCGTCAGACCCGCCCCGCCCGGCTGCCGGCGGAACAGCTCGTTCATCAGCCACACGCATGCGGCGCAGTGGATGCCCTGCACGTCCAGTTCGAGCGCGCACAAGGGGCCTGGAGTCGACTCCGCGCGACTCATGAGCGGCTCCAGCCACGCGAACGCGCGTTCCTTGCGCGGCTCAGGCGCGGGCGCCGTCTTTCCTTGCGCGAGCTGGTAGTAGCGCGTGAGCCCCTGCTCCACGAGCAGGCCGTGCACGGCCTCGCACCCCACACAGCAGAAGTCGCGCGCCGCGCCCCCCGAAGGAACGGGGCTGCCGCAGTGGAGACAGGCGGTCGGAGCAGGCTCCGATGTCGTGGAGGCAGGCATTCACGATGTCACCTTGCGAACGGCATGCCTGTTGCGATGCACCGCGTTCATGTCGCCTGAACCGGCCGCACTCGCCTCGCTGCTGCACACCTCCGAACCCACCGTCATCGCCGGCGCACTGGGCGCCTTCGTGGTGGGGCTCACGGGGAGCGTGCATTGCCTCCTCATGTGCGGACCGCTGGCCTGCGCGGGCCTACCCGGCGTTCCAGGCCCCGAGCGCCGCCGGGCCGTCGTCGCCTACCAGGGAGCGCGCCTGGGCGCCTATGCCCTCGTGGGCGGCGCCCTGGGAATGCTGGGTGGAGGCGTCACCCAGGCGCTGGCGGTCTCCACCCGCCCCTACCTTCCCTGGCTGATGGCGGTGGCGCTGGTCGCGTCCGCACTGGAGCTGGGCAAGCGCCTGCGCCCGCTGCCGGGCATGGCGAACCTCGCGAGACATGTCACGCGCTGGGGCGCAAAGTTTTCGTGGACGGGCCGTGCGAGCGCAATGGGTGCGGTCACACCGCTGCTGCCCTGTGGCCTCCTCTATGGCGTCTTCGCGGTGGCGCTGGCGAGCGGTTCGTTCGGAGGCGGAGCGCTGGTGCTCGCCGCGTTCGCGCTTGGCGGCCTACCCGCCCTGCTGGGGGCACAGCTTCAGGCGGCGCTGTGGAAGCACCGCCCGAAGTGGATGTCCCTGCTGCTCCAACGGGCGGTGCCGCTGGTGGCGGCGGCGGTGCTCGTCTACCGCGCGGTGAGCGTGAACGCCGGTGGAGCCAGCTGTCATTGAGACGGGCGCGGGCGTTCCGGCAAGTCGGGGCGCTCCACCAGTTTCCTATGCTCGAACCGGGCCGCGAAGGCGCGCCGCGGGACTCAACCGCCGCGTCGCTTCGCGCCACGCCGCCCATTCGAAGCAGCCGGTTCCTTCGGCAGGTGCCTCAATCCCATCCACCCGAGCGCCGCGACGTGGCGCGCGACGTGGTCAATCGAGAAGGAGCGCCCATCCTCCGCCCACCACTGCCCCACCTGCGTCACCATGCCCACCAACGCGTTCGCATAGATGGGCGCGACCTTGGGGTTGTAGCCAGCGTGCTCGAACTCGCTCTTGAAGATGTCCGAGACCCGCAGCGCGAGGTCGTCGATGACGCGCGTCAGGCCTCGCCGTCCAGCCGCCAGCGGTGAATCGCGCGTCATCACCGCGAAGCCCGCGGGCTCCTCCTTGGCGTACGTCATGAAGGCCAGCACCGCCCGCTCGAACCGTTCGCGGGGCGTGCCCGAGGCGATGCTCTCCGACACGCGCGTCACCAGGTCATCCATCTCCCGGTCCACGATGGCCGCGTAGAGCCCCTCTTTCGCGCCGAAGTGTTCGTAGACGATGGGCTTCGACACGCCCGCCTGATGGGCCACCTCCTCGATGGAGGTCGCCTCGTAACCCTTCGAGGCGAACACGCCTCGCCCCACCGCCATCAACTGGACCCGGCGGTCGGCACCCGACAGTCGCTTCTTCGTCGCCACGTTGACCTCTAACCTACTCAACAGTAACTTACCCAACCGGAACCTACCAACTGGTAACTCTCCGGTGGAGTTGGAGCCCCTCATGTATCCCGTCTCTCGCCGAGCCGTCTTGTCCGACACAGCCGAGCTCAACGTCCTCGCCGTCCTCGAATCGCGGGGCCGGTCCTGAGCGCCCAGGCCGCGGAGAAGCCGAAACTGCGGGGGGTCCTGCATCAGTTCGCCGCCACGGGTGCGCTGGGAGCGGGCCTGGTCCTCGTCTTGATGGCCCCGACCGACCGGGCCGCGACGGCCGCCGCCGTGTTCGCCGTCAGCCTGGTGGTGTTGTTCTCGGTCAGCGCGACCTACCACCGGGTGAACTGGTCCACGCGAGGCAGGACGTGGATGCGGCGCATGGACCACGCCTCCATCTTCATCCTCATCGCGGGCACCTATACGCCCGTCGCGCTGCTGGGCATCTCCGGGGCCGCGGGCAACCGCCTGCTGCTCCTCATCTGGGCAGGCGCGCTCGCTGGAGTCCTTCAGTCGCTGTTCTGGATACAGGCGCCCAAGGTGGTGACGGCGGCGTTGGCCGTCGCGGTCGGCTGGACGCTGGTGCCGTACTTCGATGAAGCACGGCAAGCCCTCACGGGCAGCAACCTGGCGCTCATCCTCGCGGGGGGCGTCGCCTACACGGCGGGCGCCCTCGCCTATGCCCTGAAGCGGCCGAACCTCCGGCCCGGCGTCTTCGGCTACCACGAGTTGTTCCACGCCCTGACGCTGGTCGGTGCGGGGCTCCACTTCACGGTCGTCCTGCGGCTCGTCCGCGCCGCGACCCTGTAAACACAGGAATGCCAGTGCCAGCGTTCTGACCTCCAGACAACATCGGCCGGCCCGGCCGGCCGCTTGACTAGAATCTGGCTCTAGAATCAGATTCTAGTCATGGAGCGTAAACGTCGCAGCGCGACCGGCGAGCAGAGCCGTCGTGCCATCCTGGATGCCGCGCTGGATTGCTTCTCCCGGCTGGGCTGGGCGGCGACGACCATCGAGGACATCCGCAAGGTCAGCGGCGCCAGCGTGGGCAGCGTCTACCACCACTTCGGGGCGAAGGAAGGCATCGCGGTGGCGCTCTACATCGACTGCCTGCGCCTCCATCAGGAGTCGTTGCGGGGTCGGCTGGAGCGGAAGCACGACGCGGAAGCCTTCGTGCGCACCATCGTCACCCACCACATCGCCTGGTCCCGGGAGCACCCGGAGGCCGCCCGCTATCTCCTGCGCATGCGCCGTGAGGAAGCCGTGGCCGCGGCCGAACAGGAAATCCAATCCGCGACGGGCGACTTCATCCGGGAAGGCTTCAGCCGGATGAAGGCCCATGCCCAGGCGGGCGAGCTGCTGCCACTGCCTCCGGCCGTCTACATGCCGCTGATGCTTGGCCCCGCCCAGGAATTGCTGCGCGCCTGGGCCAACGGCCAAGTGGAGCTCAAGGCCGGCATCGAGAAGGTCCTCGCAGATGCCGCCTGGCGATGCCTGCGTCCAGAGACAGCCCCCTCCAGGAAGGTGCCATGATGCAGGATGACGCTTTGCCCGCTCCCGTCGCGACGGCCTCACCGGAGGTCGTCCGGATTCCCGCCCGGGATGGGCTCCCACTGGCCGCGACGGTGTACCAGGGGCTCCAGGACAATGGCGTGGTCGTCCAGATCAATCCCGCGACGGCCGTGCCGCGCAGGTACTACGACGCGTTCGCCCGGTTCCTCGCGGGCCGGGGCTTCACGGTCGTCACGTATGACTACCGGACCATGGGGGACTCGGTCGTCGACGCGTCCCTGCGCAACCAGGCCCGCTTCCAGGACTGGGGCGAGCTGGACACGCCCGCTGTGCTGGACTGGGTGACGGCTCGGTTCCCCTCGCACCGGCTGGCCGTCGTGGGCCACTCGGCGGGCGGTCAGATGCTGGGGCTGGCGGAGAACGCCTCGCGCATCCAGTCCGTGCTGCTGATTGGCTCACAGCACGGCTGGTGGCGGCACTGGCCACTCCGCCAGGGGCTGGCTTTGGCCGCCATCTGGTACGTCGCGCTGCCCGCCTCCGTCGCGCTGCTGGGCTACTTCCCGGGCCGCGCCGTGGGCTCGGAAGACCTGCCAGGAGGCATCGCGAAGCAGTGGGCGCGCTGGTGCCGCAACCGACACTACGTCTCCGATGACAACGGCGCGCCGTTGAGGCCGTACAACGACCGCGTCCGGGCACGAATACGGCTCTACAGCTTCTCCGACGACGCCATCGCGCCGGAGGCCGCCGCGCGTGCGTTGCTGGACTACTACCCGAACGCGACACGCGAGCACCTGCACCGCACGCCCGCAGAGCTCGGCATGAAGCGCATCGGCCACTTCGGCTGGTTCCGCTCCAGCATGCCCGAGGTCGTCTGGGTGGAGGCGGCGGATTGGCTCGAACAGACGAAGTGACTTCACCACCCAACGAGGGACTCATGAGCAACTTCATCACGGAAGAGACCGAAGGGTTCGTGCGGAAGATTGGACTGAACCGCCCTGAGAAGCGGAACGCGATGAACATCGCGCTCATCGAGCAACTCTCGGGTGCGCTGGGGCGGGCCGAGGCCGACGAGAACATTCGCGTGTGCGTGCTCTTCGCTCACGGCACCGTGTTCACGGCGGGGCTGGACCTCATGGATGTGTTTCCCAGGCTGGGTGACGCCCAGACGCTGTTCAGCGCGGCGGGCATCGACCCGTGGGCCACGCATGGCCCCGCGAGGACGAAGCCGCTCATCATCGCGGTGCATGGCAAGTGCCTCACGCTCGGTATCGAACTGATGCTCGCTGCCGACATCACGGTGGCTTCCGAGGACGCCACCTTCGAGCAGATTGAAATCGACCGCGGCATCTTCCCCTTCGGCGGGGGCACGGCCCGCTGGGTGCGGACCATGGGTTGGGGCAACGCGATGCAGTACCTGCTGACGGGTGATGCGCTCGACGTGCGTGAGGCGCATCGGTTGGGGCTCGTGCAGCGTGTCGTCTCGCGCGAGGCCCTGATGGAGACGGCGATGGGCCTCGCGGCCCGCATCGCGTCGAAGCCGCCCCTCGCCATCAAGGCGACCATCGAGAGTGCGCGGACGGCCGTCCTCGAAGGGGAGCGCGCCGCGGCGGCGAAGCTCCTGCCGGCCATCCAGCAGCTCGCGACGACCGAGGATGTGCAGGAGGCGCTCTCCGCCCACTTCGAACGCCGGCCCGCGACCTTCCGCGGCCGATGACAGGCTCAGGAGGCCGGGGCATGCCAGCGCATCCAGAGCCCCATCACGGGGAGCCCACCTCGCTCCGCGCGTCCGACGGATTCTCGCTCGGCGCGAGCCGCTTTGCCGCCACAGCGCCCCTCGTGGATGCCTCCTCGTCCCGGGCGCGACCGGCCCGGCGCGGCTTCGAGACCTTGACCTTCGACTACCGAGGCATTGGCCGCCCTTCGTCGTCGCCCACCCGTGCGGCGGCCATGCGCTGGGGCGCATACAACATGCTCGACCTGAACAACGTGCGCCCCGTGGACGCCCCGCGCCGTCGTCGGCCCGAGGCGTCCTGACGCAGTCCCGGCTCAGGCCTGCTCGGTGCGCAGCGTCACCGGATGCTCCTTGAGCCATGACTGGCAGCGCTCGATGCGCGCGGCGGCGGCAGGCAGGCCCATGCTCAGCAGCAGCTCGCGGTAGGGCTCGAAGGCCTCCGGCGTCCACGCGGTGAGCGCCTTGAGGTCGGCCAGCGCCACCATCTCCTCGGGCGAGCGCCCCTCTGCTTCCTTCCGTGCCGTGAGCAGCGCGGCGAGCGTCATCCGCGCGGGCTCCGCCTCGAAGGCGATGGCGGCGTCCATGTACGCCGTGTGGGTGGCGTCATCCGCGGCCGCATCCTTCGCCTTCTCCCGCAGCCGGTCGAGCAGCCCCACGAGGAAGTCCTCGTCGAGCGCGCCCTTCACCGCCCGCATCAGCGCCGTCACCGCGTCCCGGCGCACCGAGGGCTCCGTGCCCGTGGGCAAGGCCTTCAGCGCCTGCATCGGGTCCCAGAGCGCGCACGTGAGCCACAGCTCCTCTTCGGGCGAGAAGACGGCCGGCGTCGTCGAGGCCCGTAGCCACGCCTCCACGCGGGCGGCGCGCTCCTTGGCCTCGCGAGCGATGCGCTCGGCCAGCTCCGGGTCCTCTTGCACGTACTTGAGCAGCGCGCCCACGTCGCCGCCACGAGCCTGTTGGAGCGCGGCCTTCGCCTCGTCGGAGAGGGACTCCTCCTCGAGCCCCTTCACCAGCGCCTCGTACTTCTGGGACAGCTCCTTGTGCCTGGCGCTCCACTCGCGGAACTGCACGTCGAAGACGACGTCCAGGACGGGGATGTCCTCCGGCCGGGCCTTGCCCATCCGCTTGGACGCGGAGGCCAGCAGTGTGCCCACGCCGATGGCCCGCCGGTCCTCGGCGGACAGTCCAGGCGTGGACATCTTGGACATCAGCGCGGCGCCGAGCGCCTCCAGGAACGCAGGCGTGCCGAGCGCGCGCACCGTTCCCACCAGCAGCTCGCGACGGGCGCTGGCGGCGTCCTGCTCCGTGTTCTCCGACAGCCGAGCCAGTTCATTCCCCACGTGCTCGGAGAAGGCCTTCACGTCGAAGCGCAGGCCCGGCGCCGGGCCCCAGTCCGTCAGCAACTCCGCCAGCCGCTCCAGAGCACCGGACAGATTGGACACATCGGGGTCGCCCAGCACTTCCATCGCCGCCTCGAGGTCGGCCCTGGCGGACGAGGCGGGGGCGGCGGGCGGCGCGGCGCGGGCCCGGTCCTCGGCGGCATGGCAGACCTTGTACTTCTTGCCACTGCCACAGGGACACGGGTCGTTTCGGCCGGGCTTCTTCGAGCTCAAGAGGTCCTCAGGGGGTCGCGCAGGCGACAAGGAGAGTCCACGACGGGGCTAGGAGTAGGCATCCCACCGGGCGGGAATCAAGCAGCGCCTGCGTCGAAGGCGGCACGCTCCGCCTCCGAGAGGTCCAGGCCCTGTGCGCCGCCACGCTCTTGCGCCCGGATGCCCGCCTCCAGCACGGCCTGGACGGCCACGGCCTGGATGGGCGTCACGGGGTTGGGCGCCCCTCCCAGCAGGGCATCCCGAATGCCCGCATAGTACTGGCGGTAGTCCCCTGCCGAAGCGACGGTAGGCGCTCCATCCCGTCCAGGCGGCGGGGCCTCGCCCCACCCCGCGCCTTCTGGAGACTCACCCAGCACCAGACGTGGCACCTGCGGCTCCCTACCCAAGGTGAGCCACGAGCCCCGCGAGCCATGTACGGCGAAGCGAGGCATCAGGGCCGCGATGAGCATGGAGGCTTGGAGCACCACCTGCCGCCGTGGATAGACGAGCGTGTACTGGAACCAGTCATCGACGAAAGCGCCCTCGCGCAAGACCTCGCGCGTACCGGACACCGACTCCGGCAGTCCAAACAGTTGCAGCGCCTGGTCGACGAGGTGCGGCCCCAGGTCGAACCACACGCCCGCGCCCGGAACCCTCTGTTCCCGCCACTGGGTGCGGACCTCCGGACGGAACCGGTCGAAGCGCGACTCGACGTGAGCAACGTGGCCCAGGGTGCCTTCCGCCAGCAGCGCCTTCAACGCCAGGAAGTCGGTGTCCCAACGCCGGTTGTGGAACACCGAGAGCAGCAGGCCACGCGACTCCGCCAGGGCCCGCAACGCGCGGGCTTCGGCCAGGGTGATGGTGAAGGGCTTGTCGACGACGACGTGCTTTCCCGCCCGGAGCGCGGCCTCGGCCAGCGGCGCGTGTCGGTCATTCGCCGTGGCGATGACAACCAGGTCCACGTCGGCATGTGTGGCTCCGTCCTCATGGGAGCCACAGAGGGTGACGTGAGGCAGCGTGGACCGCACCGCCTCTTCCTGGCGCGAGGCGACGACCTGGAGCACCAGCCCGTCCACACCTTGAATCAGCGGAGCGTGGATGGACCTGCCCGCGATGCCGAAGCCCAGCAAGGCCACTCGGAGGGGTGCTCGTCCAGGAGAGGAGAAGGCCATGTCGCACCCTACCCTGGAAAGGGCAACGCCGCCCGCCGAGGAGGACGGGCGGCGTCGCGGTCGGGAGCGGGCTTCCGGGGAGGCCTCGGCGCCGAGGCTTCCACCGCTCCCTTTCTCTGGAACAGGCTCAGGTGTGGTGGTGCAGGCTCTCCACCAGGTACGGGTCACCCACCGGCACCATGGGCGTGGAGCGCACGGTGCGCGTCACCGCCAATGTGAAGAGCGCCGCCATTCCCACGAAGCCGGCGAGCTCGAACACCCCCAGGGCGACACCGTCCGGCTGACCACCAGGCACCACCATCAGGTACAGGTCCAGCCAGCGGCCCACCAGGAGGATGGCGGCCACCCGCAGCAGGTGCGACGGATTGCGCTTCGCGGGCCTCGGCAGCAGCAGCACGAAGGGCAGCGCCCAGTTGAGCGCCACGTTCACATAGAAGGCCACCGCCCAGGTGCCGTGCAGCCGGGTGACGAAGTAGACCGTCTCCTCCGGGATGTTGGCGTACCAGATGAGCAGGAATTGCGAGAACCACAGATAGGCCCACAGCGTGGCGAAGCCGAACATCAGCTTGCCCAAATCGTGAAGGTGGCTGGTGTTGAGCTGCGGCAGCGCGCCCGCGCGGTGGAGCAGGATCGCCGTCACGGTGATGGCGCACACCGTGGAACTGAGCAGGCCCGCGATGTTGTAGAGCGCGTAGATGGTGCTGAACCAGTGCGGCTCCAGGGTCATCAACCAGTCGAACGCGGCCAGACAGAAGGTCAGCGAGAAGAGCACCAGGAACACCGCCGACACCGTCACGTTGCGCCCGGCCAGCTCCAGGGAGCGCTCCGCGTCCTGCCGCAGGGAGATGCGCCGCAGCATCCACGTGAAGCCCACCCACAGCGCCAGCATCACCACCATGCGTACCGCGAAGAAGGGCACGTTGAGGAAGGCGGCCTTCTCGTGCAGCAGGTGGTCCGTTTCCATGACGCCCGGCTTCGCCCACGGATACAGCGAGGACACGAAGGGCAGCAGCGCCAGAATCGTCACGGCACCCCAGGGCACGTAGGCCGCGAAGGCCTCGGGGATGCGCTTGAACACGGTGAACCAGCCCGCGTTGGCCACGTACATCAGCGCCAGGAACACCGCGCCGCCCAGGCCCAGGCAGAGGAAGTAGAAGCCGCTGGTCAGCAGGCTCGTCAGGGCACGCTCACGCGCGATGGCCAACCCCGCCACCAGGATGCCCAGGCCCACGCCGGCCAACACCTGCGCCGCGCGGTGCACGGCGGGAGGAACCTCGAAGCCGCTGGTCGAAACAGCGGCCTCCCCATGCGTCGAAGCGCTCATGGCACGTCCTTCCGCGCCGTCCGCGCGGGGTCCTGCAAGGTCCGGACGTAGTGGACGATCTTCCACCGGTCCTCTGGAGCCACCTGCGAGCCATGGGCCGGCATCAGCCCCTGCCCGTGGGTGATGATGTGGAACACCTGCCCGTCGGGGAGCTGCTTCGCGCGCTCCGCCAGCAGCGACGGCGGCATGGGGAAGCGCGCGGTGACGAGCCCGTCTCCCAGGCCCTCCGGGCCGTGGCACGGCCCGCAGTAGCGCGAGAAGGTCACCTTGCCCCGCGCCAGGACCTCCGGAGAGGCCGGGTACGGATTCTGGAGCTCCCGCCCCGCGCGTGCCGCCTCCTCGGCGCCCGCGGCCAGGTGCAGCGGCTGATACCCACGCGGCACCGTCCCCTTCACCGGCGCCAGCAGCGTCTTGCCGTCCACGGTGACGGGGTTGGCCGCGAAGGTGTCGAACGGCACGGACGACACCATGTCCGGCGCGTATTCGAAGTTGGGCCGCGTCTCGTCCTGCTCGCAGCCCGTGACGGTCAGACTCAGGACCACCACGCCCAGGTGCAGCCTTCTCACGACGCCACCTCCTCCAGCAGGTCCGTCGCCACCGCGCCGTGGCGGCGCATCAGGTCCTCGGCCGCGTCCAGCTCCGAGGGGGCCTCGCGCGGCGTCACCGCGATGGCGAACCGGTCATCCGTGACACGCGGGAGCACCGAGCGGCGGCTCCCGGGGAAGAGCTTCGCCCGCGCCAGGAAGGCCGCCACCGTCGCCAGCGCCGCGAACAGCACCGTCAGCTCGAAAGTCACGGGGATGAACGCCGGGAACGAGTTGAAGGGCTTGCCGCCCACGTTGAGCGGCCAGCTCACCACGCTGGTGTAGTACTGGAGCGACAGCGCCAGCGTGCAGCCCAGCAGGCCCGCGCCGAAGCACACCCAGGTGAGGCGGCTGGGCTTGAGGCCCATGGCGTCATCCAAACCGTGCACCGCGTACGGCGTGTACACGTCGTGGAGGACGAAGCCCGCCTCCCGCACCGCCCGGGTGGCGTCGAGCACCTGCGCCTCACTGTCGAAGTAGCCGATGAGAACCGGGGCACTCATACAGGTGCATCCTTTCGGGTGGCGATGGCCAGCGGCACCGGCGACGCGGGCCGGTGGGCCACGGGGTGCGGCTCCTCGGCGACGGGCTTCGCGGGCGGGTGTGACTGCGCCGCATGGCCATCACGCGCGAAGCCCAGCACGCTCTTCACCTCGCCGATGGAGATGATGGGCAGCACGCGGACGAAGAGCAGGAACAGCGTGAAGAAGAGGCCGAAGGTGCCGATGAAGGTCCCCACCTCCACCATCGTCGGCGTGTACATGGCCCAGCTCGACGGCAGGAAGTCGCGGTGGAGGCTGGTGACGATGATGACGAAGCGCTCGAACCACATGCCCACGTTGATGACCAGCGACAGGACGAAGATGGCCGCGGGCGAGGTGCGAATCTTCTTGAACCAGAAGAGGTGCGGCGACACCACGTTGCACGTCACCATGATCCAGTACGCCCAGGCGTAGGGGCCGAAGGCGCGGTTCATGAAGGCGAAGCGCTCGTAGGGGTTGCCCGAGTACCAGGCGATGAAGAACTCCGTCGCGTACGCCAGCGACACCAGGCCACCCGTGACGATGATGATTTTCGTCATGTTCTCCAGGTGACGCAGGGTGATGAGGTGCTCGTAGCCCAGCACCACGCGGGTGATGATCATCAGCGTCAGCACCATGGCGAAGCCGCTGAACACCGCGCCTGCGACGAAGTACGGCGGGAAGATGGTGGTGTGCCAGCCGGGGATGACCGATGTGGCGAAGTCCATGGAGACGATGGTGTGCACGCTGAGCACCAGCGGCGTCGCCAGGCCCGCCAGCAGCAGGTACACCGTCTCGTAGCGGCTCCACGTCCGGTTCGAGCCCGTCCACCCCAGCGACATCACCTTGAAGACGGCCTTGCGAATCCCCGCCTTCGCCCTGTCGCGCACCGTGGCCAGGTCCGGAATCAGGCCCACGTACCAGAACACCGCCGACACGGTGAAGTACGTGGAGATGGCGAACACGTCCCACAAGAGCGGCGAGCGGAAGTTCACCCACAGGCTGCCGCGGTCGTTCGGATACGGCAGCACCCAGAAGGCCAGCCACGGCCGGCCCATGTGGATGACGGGGAAGAGCGCCGCGCACATCACGGCGAACAGCGTCATCGCCTCCGCCGCGCGGTTGATGCTGGTGCGCCACTTCTGCCGGAAGAGGAAGAGGATGGCGGAGATGAGCGTGCCGGCGTGGCCGATGCCCACCCAGAACACGAAGTTGGTGATGTCGAAGGCCCAGCCAATCGTCTTGTTGAGGCCCCACACGCCGATGCCCGTGGCCACCTGGTAGCCGACGATGCCGGCGCCCGTGCCGAGCACGGACACCGCGATGCCAAAGGCCACCCACCACTTCCACGTGGGGGCCCGCTCCATGGGGGCGCAGATCTCCTCGGTGAGCTGGCCCAGGGAGCGCGGCTCGGTGACGAGCGGTTCGCGCAGCGGGGACAGATGCTGGTTGCTCATGTGCCGCTTCCCGACCCGGTGTTCCGGATCTTCGTGAGGTAGGTGATGGACGACCCGATGTTCAGCTCCTCCAGCAGCCGGAACGCCCGCCCGTCCTTCGCCAGTCGCGCCACCTGGCTGTCGGGGTCGTTCACGTCACCGAAGTGGATGGCCTTCGCAGGGCAGCTCTGCTGGCACGCCGTCTGGATGTCCCCGTCACGCAGCGGACGGCCTTCCCGGTTCGCGGCGGCCTTGGACTCCTGGATGCGCTGCACGCACATCGAGCACTTCTCCATGACGCCCCGGCTGCGCACCACGACGTCCGGATTGAGCACCATCCGCTCCAACGGCTCGGCGTGCTCGTAGTCGAACCAGTTGAAGCGGCGGACCTTCGTGGGGCAGTTGTTGGCGCAGTACCGCGTCCCTACGCAGCGGTTGTAGACCTGCTGATTGAGGCCCTCGCTGGAGTGCACCGTGGCCAGCACCGGGCACACCGTCTCGCACGGCGCATTCTCACAGTGCTGGCACATCATCGGCTGGTGGACGACCTGGGGATTGGCTTCGTCCCCCTGGTAGTACCGGTCGATGCGCATCCAGTGCATGTCCCGCCGGCGCAGCACCTCGTCGCGCCCCACGCTGGGGATGTTGTTCTCCGCCTGGCACGACACCACGCAGGCCGAGCACCCCGTGCAGGCGCTCAGGTCCACCGCCAGCGCCCACCGGTGCCCCTTGTACTCGTGCCCCGACCACAGGGAGAGCGAGTGCCCTCCCCCGCCGTGCCCCGCCTGCACCTCGTTGCCCGCGCGCGGGTTGGCCAGGAAGGCGGCCAGCTCCGCTTCGCGCACGTGCGGCCGTCCCTCCAGCCGGTGGTGCGTCTGCGTCAGCGCCAGGGGCTGCTGCTCGCCCGTGGCCTGAACCGTGACGCCGGGCACCGTGCGCCGCGCGCGTCCGTCCACCACCGCCGACAGCGGGTAGCCGTTGACGCCGATGCCATCCGCGACGCGCCCGGCCTGCGTGCGGCCGTAGCCCACCGCCACCGCGATGACGGAGGGGTGCGTCCCCGCCTGCACCAGCACGGGCACCGACAGCGTCGTGCTCCCCGCGCGCACCTGGACGACGTCGCCATCCTTCAGTCCCAGCGCCTTCGCGCGGGCCGGAGCGATGCACGCCGGGTTGCCCCACGTCACCTTGGTGATGGGGTCCGCCACCTCCTGGAGCCAGGCGTTGTTCGCGGGGGCACCGTCACGCAGCGCCACCGTGGGGTACAGCACCAGCTCCCACTCCGCGGCATGACGGGCCACGCTGGCCAGCGCCTTCGCCAGCCCCTCCTCGCGGAAGGCGGGCGCTTCCGCCGCGGCGGCGCCGAGCGTCACCACGCCCCGACGGAGGGCATCGTCCCAGAAAGCGATGAAGCCCTGCCCCAGGCCGCTGGCCTGGGGGAAGACCTCCGCCTCCCAGCGAGCGCGGAGGAAGTCGTAGTGCGGCTGGGGCGCTCCCGCCCACTGGAGCAGCGACTCCACGCCGCTGCGCGTCTCATGTAGCGGCGCCACCGCGGGCTGGCGCAGTGACACGACGCCCCGGCGCACCTCCGCGTCGCCCCACGACTCCAGCGCGGTGGACTCCGGTGCATGGAGGCCCACGTGCACAGCCGTCTCGTCCCGCCGGTCGCTGGTGGACAGCGTGAGCGGCACGTCCTTCAGCAACGCGGCCAGCTCCGCGCCGCGCGGGTCGCTGTAGACGGGATTGGCGCCCATGAAAAGCACCGCGCCCACGCTGCCGGCGCGCAGCTCGGTCAGCAGCGTCCCCAAGGACAGCGCGTCCGCGTCCAGCGCCGTGCCGTCCGCCAGCGACACCGTGTGGCCCTCGTTGCCCAGCAGCGCGTTGGCGACGTTGGCCAGCACCTGCGTGGCCACGTCATCACCGCCCGCCACCACCAGGGCGTCCTGACGCTGGGCCCACAGCGAGTCCGCGAGCTCCACCCTCGCGGCCTCGTCCAGCGCGGGCGGCGGCAGCGACCCCAGTCCGGGCACCTCGCGGCCCGCCTTCACCGCCAGCCGCCGCACCAGGTCCGCCAGCACCAGCGCCACATCGGAAGGCGCCACCACGAAGCGGCGGTCCGCGGCGGCACCGGTGAGCGTCATCACCGGCTCCACCTGGAAGTGCCGCGACATCGTCCGGCGCCGGGCCGCGTCGCGCGACTCCGCGTACTGCCGGGTGAACGCCACGGGCGACACCCACGTCCCCAGGAAGTCCGCGCCGAAGCTGGCGATGACGGCGGCCTTGTCGAAGCGGTAGTCCGGCACGGCGTGCACGCCATGCGTGACGCGGTGGGCGTCGGCGATGGCGGACAGCTCCCCCAGGGCTTCGTCGCGCACGGTCCGCGCGGTGGGGTACGCGGCCAGGAAGCGCTTCACGGCCGCCTCCGCCGTGGGCCCCAGGTGCCAGGGCAACACCACGCGGATGCCCTTTCCCGCCTCGGTGGCCTTGCGCAGGGCCTGCGTGACGTCCGCGTCCAGGTCCGTCCAGGACACGCGCGTGGCGCCGCGGGTGGGGTAACGGGCGCGGCTCGCGTCGTAGAGCGACAGCACCGACGCCTGGCCCACCGCGCACACGCCACCGCGCGACACGGGGTGCTCGTCGTTGCCCTCCACCTTGATGGGGCGGCCATCGCGCGTCTTCAGCAGCAGGCCGCACCGGGCGCTGCACCCGTTGCAGGTGGACGCGTACCAGAGCGCCAGCCCCGGCGTGACTTCATCCGGGCGCGCCACGTAGGGGATGATTTCCTGCACCGGCGCGCGCTGGCAGGCCACCATGGCCGCCGCGGCGCTCAGGCCCATCAGCTTGAAGAAGTCACGGCGGCTGTTCGCATCCGGAGGCGTGGCGGCGACGCCCACGGGGAGCGGCTCCGCGAATTCGTCCTGCGTCTGTGCGAGCGCGCCAAGGTCGCCAGCGCGCTCCGCCAGGCTCTGCCAATACTTGGGAAGTGGGTCGGACATGGATGGGACTCCTCAGCGGTGGCAGCTCGAGCAGTCCGTGGGGGGCTGCAGGATTCGAGGGGCCTTCAATGGCTCCGGTGCGGGTGCGCCGGACGACAGGGCCAGCAGCTCTCCAGCGCGGGGCGCGGAAGGCGGCGGCGCGGACACCTGCTTCGCCGCCGTGTCGCGGTGGCAATCCAGGCACCAGCCCATCGTCATGGGCTCCTTCTGCTCCACGCGCACCATCTCCTGCACGGGCCCGTGGCACGTCTGGCAGTCCAGGCCCGCGCCCACGTGGCTGGCGTGGTTGAAGTACGCGTGGTCCGGCAGGCGGTGGATGCGCACCCACGCCAGCGGCTTGTTCTCCGCCACCGCGGCCGCGACCTTCTGGATTTCGGGCGAGTCCGTCTTCACCTGCGTGTGGCAGTTCATGCACACGCTGGTGGAGGGCACGCCGGCGTGGCGGCTCTTCTCCGCGCCCACGTGGCAGTACTGACAATCCAGGCCGTACTGCCCGGCGTGGACGGCGTGGGAGAAGGCCACGGGCTGCTCGGGCATGTAGCCCTGCTGGTTGTTCACCGGGCCGCTACAGCCCGCCAGGGAGAGCGCGGCCAGCGGGCCCATCCAGGCAGCGGTCAGGGCACGACAAGAGAAGCGAGTCGAGGCGTCTTTCATGACGGGTGTGCCGCCGCGTCAGCGGGCGGTCTCCTCCCGAGGCGTGACGAGCAGGGGCGCGGTGATGGGCTCGGGCCGCGCGCGGATGAAGAGAGCCAGCGCCAGCACCACCATCCCGAACAGGGTGTGGAACTGGACGATGAAGGGCGCCTGCGCCAGCAGCGACGCGTCCGGCTGGAAGGCCAGCACCGAGCGCAGGTACGGCACCACCACGTGGACGTACCAGGCCGAGCCCCAGCGCAGCGCCACCGCCAGGTAGAGGCCAGAGCACGACTGCGCGAACAGCAACCCCAGCAGCGCGGCGGTGCTCCACTGCCCCTCTCGCGCGCGGCGCAGCGTCAGGCCCACCAGGCCCCAGGCGAGCAGCAGCGCACCAATGAGGCCCACCGCCTCCAGCGTGAAGAGGCGGCCCGGCGACGCATTGAAGGCCTGCATCGCACGCGGCGCCACCAGCCCCAGCAGGTGGATGAAGGCCACGATGACGCCCCCCGCCAGCACGGCCCGCCCAGAGAGCGTCCAGGGCGTGGGAGCGCTGGGGGCACTCGCGGGTGCGCGTGCCATCAGCCGGCGCGCCACGCCCGCCACGGCCGCGCCCGCCGCCACGTAGGGGATGGCGGAGAAGAGGGCTTCACTCACGGCTGACCTCGCTTGGTGTGCGCGTTGAAGGCAACGCCCATGAACCCGAGCACCGCGAGCATCCCGACGAGGCCCAGGTAGAAGAAGTCCCTGTCCGTGCGAGGCTTGCTGCCGTCGCGCGACACGTCCGCGAGGTACGCCTTGAGGGCGTATTGCTCCTCCTCCTCCAGCGGGGCCTTCGCGTACAGCGCGGCCATCATCGGCGTGTCCAGCTTCGCCAGGAGAGGCCGCATGCCGCGCTCGCCCATGCGCGCGAAGGCGAAGGTGAGGTTGGGGCCCAGCGTGCCGCCACCCGCCACGCCCAGCCCGCGCACGTCATGACAGCCGAAACAGGCGGGACCGCCCTTCGCCAGGGCTTCCGTGCCCTCGAAGAGCCGGCGGCCGCGCGCAACCTCTTCCGAGGTCGCGTCCGTGCCCATCTTCGCCGCGGGCGACGGCTTGCAGCCGCCCTCCCCCTTCTTCGTGCAGTCGCGGAAGAAGGCGTAGAGGGCGCCAAGCTCCTCGGGAGCGAGTTGCTGGTCCGGCATGCGGATGCCGTTGAACTGCTTCAGCAGCGCGTTGGCCACCGGGTCGCCTTCGTCAATGACGGCGCCGGGGCTGGTGATGAAGCGGGTGACCCATGCCTCGTCGCGCCGCTCCATGACGCCGTGCAGGTCCGGCCCCACGCGGTCGCCCTCGCCCACCGTGTGACAGGTGGCGCAGCGCTGCGTGAAGAGCGTGGCCCCTTGCGAGGCGCTCTGCGCTCCCGCCACTGGCGCCGCCACCAGGGCCAGAAGCTGAATGACGGGGACGAGCCCCCGCGCCATGCGCGGTCGTCCTTCCTGGGCGTGTGTCCGCATCGCCGCGTGCCCCTCCTCGAAGGGAGGCCGGGCTCACTGCCCGGCACGCACGACACGAATTGCAATGCGAGGGCCAGAATGACGAAAGGCCAACACCCAGGCGAACATGCGTGGGGGTTGGCCTGATGCGCGCAGCATTTGCGCCGCGCGCCGTGATTCAGCGCAGCATTTACCCGGCGCGGCTCACATCGCCGTCGTGGTGAACACGCCACGGCCAATGGCCATGATGCCGCCGATGATGAAGATGATGGACACCACCACGCCCACCAACGGCAGCACGAAGGCCGGCTGCGGCTTGCGGCGGTTGATGGACAGCGTCGCCTGCGCCACGCCGGCGGCGAGCACCATCATCACGATGTGCCCGATGAGCGCCGGGTAATAGAAGCGCGTCACCAGCACGCCGACGCCCAGCAGCACCTGAAGCTGGAGCAGCCCGGAGTAGGCCGAGCCCAGGATGCGCCCCAGCTTGTCGAAGGGCTTCCGGGTGGCGAGCCCGTAAGCGAAGTACGCGAGGGCCAGGATTCCAGCCAGCAGCACCAGATAGCGGAGCCCGGAGTGGGCGTAGAAGAGCATTCGGTCCATGGGCCTCGCTGCTTAGCAACGCGCGGGGCGCCGCGCACGTTTCAAGACGGGTCCGGCTTGGGGGTCTTCGCGGTGCTGGGGGGAAGCTCCGGCGGAGCGATGAACTCCGCGGGGGGCAGCTCCCCCGTGAGGCTCTTGAGGAAGGCGACCAGGTCGTCCACCTCCGGGTCCGTCAGCGTGCGCGCCAGCTGGTGCTTCGCCATCAGCCGCACCATCTGCGGCAGCTCCACCACGCTGCCGTCGTGGAGGTACGGCCCCGTCTTGTCCACGTTGAGGAGCGTGGGCACCCGGAACTTGCCCCGGTCATCCTCGTTCTTCGTGGCGTCGAAGCGGCCCGCGTCCTTCAGGCCCGGGTAGTCCTCGATGAGGCCCAGCTTCTGGAAGGAGGTACCGCCCACGGCGGGGCCGTTGTGGCAGGTGGTGCACCCGGTGGTGGCGAAGAGCTGCAGGCCCCGCTGCTCCTGCTCCGTGAGCGCGTCGTGCTTGCCGCCCACGAAGGCGTCGAAGCGCGAGGTCGTGACGAGCTTGCGCTCGAAGGCGGCGATGGCGCGCGCGGTGTTGGCCATGGTCACCGGCTTCTTGTCGCCCGGGAAGGCCTCACGGAAACGCTTCGTGTACTCCGGGATGGAGGTCAGCGTGGCCAGCACGCGCTTCTCATCCGGCATGGCCATCTCCACCGGATTGAGGATGGGGCCCGTGGCCTGCGCCTCCAGCGTGTCCGCGCGCCCGTCCCAGAACTGCGCGATGTGCCCGGCCGCGTTGTACACGGTGGGCGAGTTGCGCGCGCCCTTCAGCCCCTTGTGGCCGTCCGACAGCGCCTTGTTGTCCACGCCGAAGGTCGTCAGGCCGTGACAGGTGTTGCAGGACACGTCGTGGTTCTTCGACAGGCGCGGCTCGAAGTAGAGCATCCGCCCCAGCGCCACCTGGGCGTCGGTGTCCTCGGGGGGAGGCGGCGCGTCCTTGCGCTGGGGCAGCGGCTTGAAGAAGTGCGCGAGCTGTTCGGCCGTCATCGGCTTGGGCGCCGGCAGCTTCTGGGCTTCCGGCGCGGCCACGGGCGCCTCGGCGGACGGCGGCGTCCGCTCACACCCCGTGAGCGCACTGACGCCCAAAGCGGACAGCGACAGCAGCGAGACCCACCGGTTCTGAATCATGGAAGCCCTCCATGGCCGCTTCGATAGCGCGGCGCAAGCTACCAGCAATCAGCCCGGGAGGAATGCCGCGTCGTGATATCCCTGTACGTCCGCTTTCCGGACCCATCAGCCACCGGGCCGCCTTCCCGCTCCGGAAGCACTCGAACGACCAGGGCGGCCTGCGGGACTCCCGACAGCGCGCTACCTCCCAGTCTCAGGTCGCCGTGCGTGCTTCAGCCAACAGGGCCCCTGTGCCTCAGGGCCGGGCGCGCGGCGCATCGAGCGGCATCGACGAGACGATGGAGGACGGATGCGGGACGACAGCGGCGGTGGACCGGTGGAGGACGTAGAGGTGCTCGTCTGCCGGAAGTGTCTGATGAAGGGCGGCACGCGTGCCGGAGGACTGGACCTGCCGCGCTGGCTCCAAGGCACGCTCACCGAACGCGGCCTGGGGGGACAGGTCCGCGTACTCCCCTCCGGCTGCATGAACCAGTGCCCGCGCGGCAAGGTCACCGTGCTCGTCTCCAGCGACTCCGGCCGCGGCGGCGCCCTGGTGACGGTGGACCCGAGGCTGCATCGAGAGGAGCTGGTACAGCTCGTCGAACGCCATGCGCGTGGCGAGCCCACCCGGGAGGCCCCCGTCCCCGGCGACGTGGAGGCGGAGCGCGAGGGGGCGACGTAGCCGCACCCGGCGGGCCACCTCGGACGGCGTGTCGTCACGGCGGAAGACGAGCCGGTCCACCACGTACGACACCGCGAGCCCGGACGCCGTGCCCACCGCGTCCCACGCCAGGTCCTTCATCGAGAACGTCGTCCCGCGCCCCAAGTCATAGAGTTCCTTGCCCACCCCCGCGCCCATCGCGAGCCCCGCGCCGGTGAGCCAGCGCGCGTGGGGATTGTCGAAGAGCAGCGCACCCCCGGCGTACCCCGCGCCCGCGAACACGAAACACGCCGCGAAGTGCTTGGGCTTGTCTGGCCCCAGCCACTCATCCCCCGACGCGGCGCGCGCGCCGAGAGGAGCCAGGAAGACAAGCAACAGCGAGCTGGGCAGCAGGGCGTGCAGGCGCATGTCTTTCCCTGTAGCACCACACGACGCGTCAGGGTGCCCTGTCTCTCCGTGAAGTGGGGGCTGACGGGTTCATGCGTTTTCGAGACGTGGCCCGAGTCACGGCCTATGCTGGAGACCTCGTGAGTCAACTCGGCCCTACCTTCACCTTCCAGAAACGAGACACCCGGCACCCCGGGCTCGACTGCGCGCGCGGGCTCGCGGTGATGGCGATGGTCATTGGCCACACGCTGGACGCGGTGTTGTCGCCGGTCGTGCGCGCGGATGTGTGGGTCCAGCACTACTGGACCTGCCGAGGCATCACCGCGCCCCTGTTCCTGATGGTCGCGGGGTGGGCGGTGGTCGCGGCGCTGGGCTCGAAGCCCACGGCGGCCCGGGACACCTACGGCAAGCGGGTGCGGCGCGCGCTGTTGCTCATCTTCCTGGGCTACCTCGTCCACTGGCCCGGGTGGTCCACGGTCATCCAGATGGGGCTGACCGAGCGGATGCTGACGAAGGTGCTCGTCTTCGACGCGCTCCAGTGCATCGGCTTCGCCCTCCTGGTGGGCGCCACCCTGCTGGCGGTGACGCCGGGCCGCTGGGGACGCACGGTGATGCTGGCGGTGGTCGCGGTGGGCCTGCCGCTGGTGAGCGCGACCCTGTGGACCCTGGGCGAAGGGTTGCCCGGGCCGCTGACCCAGTTCATCGGCAGTGGCGGCGCCAGCCGCTTCCCCTTCTTCCCGTGGGCCAGCTACTTCTTCGCGGGCGCCCTGGCCGCCAGCCTGCTGGGCACCCTCCGCCCCGGCGTGCCGCAGGGGCTGGCGCTGCTGATTCTGGGCGGCGGCCTCTTCTGGTTCATGCGCGGACAGAACCAGGACTGGGGCACCGCCAGCGCGTGGCTGGTGGCGTACCGCGTGGGCCAGGGGATGATGGTGCTGGGCGTGGTCAACATGCTGCCGCGCAAGGTCAGCGGCCTGCTGGCGCCCCTGGGCCGCCTGTCGCTCTGGGTCTACGTCCTGCACCTGCCCATCGTGTACGGCTGGTCCAGCTACGCGGGCCTGTCCAGCCGCGTGGGCCCCACCCTGACGCTTCCGGAGGGACTGGGCATCGGCGTATCGCTGCTGGTGGGCTGCGCCCTGGTGGCCCGCATTGGGACGTGGTTGAGGGACCAGGCCCGGCCGTGGCGCACCGGCTCCACCACGCTGGAAGCCAGCGTGGGCAGCCTGGGTTCGCGCGGGAACTGACGTCCGGGCGGCGCGTCAGCTCCGCCTGGGCTCCTCCTCGGTGAACTCGGCATCCACCTCCTGCTGCGGCCCCTGAGGCCGGCGGGCCACGGTGCCGCCGGCGTCCGGCTCCAGCGCACCAGTCCGCGGAGAACGCGGCACGGGGCCTCCGGGAAAAGGGCTTCCCATGGACGCGTGGAAGCCGCCCCCAAACGCCCCGCCACCGAAGGTGGTGACGTGCATCGAGCCCTCACGCACCTTGCGCTCCAGGGTGCGACGCACGCGCGCGGAGATGAGGCGCCGCACGGGCGGCAGCAGGAGCAGCAGCCCCACGACGTCGGTGATGATGCCGGGGATGACGAGCAGCACGCCGCCGGCCAGCACCAGCACGCCACTGAGAATGCCTTCCTCGGGAACCTGGCCGCGCGCCATGGACTCACGCCAGTGGCGCAGCACCCGCCTGCCCTCCCGCCGGGAGAGCGCGGTGCCCACCAGGCCGGACACCAGCACCCAGGCAATCGTGGGCATGGGCCCTATCTGCCGGCCAATGGCCAGGAGCAAGTAGAGCTCGAGGAAGGGCACCACGATGAGGGCGAGGAGGAGGTAGCGGAACACGCCCCCAAGGTAACTCTTCGAGAGGGGTCGTGCTCGTCTTCCGCCGCCGCGTCAGCGCCCGCCGAGCTGCCCCACCAGGGTGTCCACCACCAGGTACAGGACCACGAAGATGCCAATGGCGATGAGGACCATGCGCGTGGAGAGCTGGAAGCCGCGGGAGCCCTCCGTCTCCAGCGCGTAGCTGCCCGCGCCCATCGCCTCGGGCACGCCGGCCACCTCGCCCGCGTAGCGCGCCGTGCGGACGTACTGCTCCAGCACTCCGGCGTCGTCATTGCCGGTCAGCGAGCGGCCCAGCTGCGGGTCCACCAGCCGGACACCAGCCTCGGAGGCCAGGGCCGCCGCGGCCTCCACGGCCTCGCGCATCAGGTCGGGGCGGTCCGACAACGGCACGCGCAGCTCGGTGGCCACCACCTGTCCGCCCTCACGCAGCTCGCCGATGTCGACGTCGCCATTCTTGAAGGACCACCTGCGCACGCCGTCCGGCCGGGCGACCACACCCCGCTCGGAAAGGAGGGCATCCACCCGTGCCGCCTCATAAGGCGAGCCCGGCGTCATCGTCTGGAGGAGCAACTCGTATCTCACGCGGGTTGCGAGTATACGCCGCGAACGCCATGTCCACCTCTTCCAAGCCCCCCTACCCGCGCCGAAGCGGAAACCGGCCCTCGGGCCCCTCCTCTCAGCAGCAGGGCCGGGGCCGTCCCCACACCCGCCCCGAGAAGCCCGCCCCGGACCGCACCTCGCCCGAGCTGGGCCCGGACGGCCTTCCCCAGGTGTCGCTGCTGCGCCGCGGCGTGGAGCGCTGGCAGGGCGGCCACCCGTGGATCTACCGCGCGGACCTGAATGGCGACCCCGGGCTGCCCGGCGGCGAGGTGGTGCGCGTGACGGACACCCGGGGATGGTTCCTGGGCAAGGCCTTCTATTCGAAGCACTCGAAGATTTCCCTGCGCTGGCTCTCCTTCGACGACGTCGCGGTGGACGCGGACTTCTTCCGGGAGCGGCTCCTGGCCGCGGACCGGCTGCGCCAGTTGGCGCTCCCGGGGGAGAAGACGTACCGCCTGGTGCATGGCGAGGCGGACGGGTTGCCCGGGCTCGTGGTGGACCGCTACGGCGACTTCCTCAGCGTGCAGTTCCTGGTCCCCGCCATGGAGCAGCGCAAGGCGCTCATCGCCGACCTGCTCCAGGCGCAGTTCAACCCGCGCGGCATCATCAACCGCTCCGACGTGGGCGTGCGCAACCTGGAGGGCCTCACCCCGGAGAAGGGCGTGCTGCGCGGCGAACATCCCGGCCCGGTGGCCTTCGACGAGGGCCTGGTGAAGATGCGCGCGGACCTGCTGGAGGGCCAGAAGACGGGCGCCTTCCTGGACCAGCGCGAGAATCACGTCATGGCCGCGCACTATGCCCACGGCGAGGCGCTGGACTGCTTCTCCTACGTCGGCGGCTTCGCGCTCCAGCTCGCCACGCGGGCCAGGCACGTCACGGCGATTGAAATCTCCGAAGCGGCCTCGGCGCAGCTTCGGGAGAACGCCGCGGCCAACAAGCTGAACAACCTGGACGTGGTGGTGGCCAACGCCTTCGACTTCCTCCGCGACGCGGTGGACGAGGGCAAACGCTTCGACACCATCGTCCTGGACCCGCCGTCCTTCGCGAAGAACAAGGACGCCATCCCAGCCGCGGTGCGCGGGTACAAGGAAATCAACCTCCGCGCCCTGCAGCTGTTGCGGCCCGGCGGCATCCTCATCACCGCCAGTTGCACGTACCACGTGGACGAACAGGCCTTCGAGGACATGCTCGCCTCCGCCGCCGCGGATGCCCGCCGCCGCGTGCAAATCATCGAGCGCCGCGGCGCCGGCCGGGACCACCCCGTGCTGCTCAACCTGCGTGAGACGCGCTACCTGAAGTGCTTCGTGCTCCGGGTGCTCTGAGGACTCGCCCATGCGGACGCGGGACTGGGACGACGAGGCGGACGACGCGCCCCTGGGTGGCACCCGCGAGAGGGAGCGCGCGCTGAAGGAAGTGCGCGCCGTCTACCGCCAGGCGGACGCGGCCTACGCCCCCTACTCCTGCCCGGCCAGCGGCGAGTGCTGCCAGTTGGCCGTCACCAAGCGCCAGCCCTGGCTGTGGCAGCCCGAATGGGAGCTGCTGTCCCGAGGACGCCCGCTGCCGCCACCTCGCGCGGACGGCGGCTGTCCCTACCTGGACGCCACGGGCCTGCGCTGCTCGGTGTACGCGGACCGGCCCTTCGGCTGTCGGACCTTCTTCTGCCAGCGCATCCAAGGCCCCTCACGCCAACCCGCGGAGACGGTGGCCACGCTGCTGGAGCGGCTGGAGCGTGTGTCTCAGCGCGTGGCCCCTTCACTGAAGGCTCCGCGCCCTTTGCTTGACTGGCATGCGGAGGCCTGGCGCGCGGCAACGAAAGCTTGAATTGCCATTTTTCAATTCAAGTCTTTATAGGAACTCGCGGCGCTAACGTCCGGTTGATACACAGAAGTGATGAAACACGCATCACCCCAGGAGTGGGAATGACGCTGGGAGTGGTATGCCAGGGGTGGGGGCTCTCGCAGGTAGAGGACGCGGTACAGGTCCCCTGGCCTTCTGGAGTTCCCTGGACACCTCAGAAAGCGCCAAGCCCTTCACCGTGATTTCTCCTCGCTGGCTCGTCGCACCGCAAGAATTCAAGGGAACGCTGTCCGCCGCGGAAGCGGCTGAAGCCATGGCTCGAGGCCTCCGTGAGTCCTCGCCGGAAGTGGTGCTGGACGTGGCACCGCTCGCGGATGGCGGGCCAGGGACGGTGGAAGCGCTGCTGACGGGCCTGCGCGGCGAGCGTCGTCAGCAGGTGGTGCGTGGACCGCTGGGCGCGCCCGTGGAAGCACACTGGGCCCTGGTGGAGGACGGACGCACGGCGGTGGTGGAGATGGCCTCCGCGTCCGGCCTGTCGCTGCTGGCGCCCGAGGCTCGCGATGCGCTGAAGGCATCCACGTATGGCACCGGCGAGCTGATGCACGCGGCGCTGGAGTCGGGCTGCGAACGCCTCATCGTCTGCCTGGGTGGCAGCGCAACCACGGACGCTGGCACCGGGGCGCTCAGCGCCCTGGGCTTCCGCTTCCTGGACGCGCGGGGACAGCCTCTTCCCCCGGGAGGCGCGGCGCTGGCCCAGCTCGCCCGCGTGGGCGCGAGTGGCCGTCATCCCCGCCTGGGCGCCGTGGAGCTGCTGGGTGCCACGGACGTCACCTCGCCCCTCTTGGGGCCGGACGGAGCCGCGCGGCTCTTTGGTCCGCAGAAGGGCGCGGACGAGGCCGGCGTGGAAGCACTGGAGGCGGCGTTGGCACACGCGGCAACGGTGCTGGGGGATACGTCCGCGGGCTGGCCCGGCGCGGGGGCGGCGGGAGGCTTCGGCTTTGGCCTGCTGGCCCTCGCTGGCGCGCGACTGGTGCCCGGCTACGAGCTGGTGTCACGCGCGCTGGGCCTGGAGCGGCGCGTGCTGATGGCGGACGTGGTGCTGACCGGTGAGGGGCGCTTCGACCGGCAGACAGCGCTGGGCAAAGGCCCGGGCGGCATCGCGAGGCTGGCCCGCGAGCACGGCACGCCGGTGGTGCTCTTCGCCGGACAGGTGCAGCGGGACGAAGGCCTGGCGCTGGACCTCTTCCACGAGGTGGTGGAGCTGAGCGCCAACGCCCAGCCGGGCGAAGCGGCCTCGAAGGTGCTGTGCGAAGCCGCCGCGCGTTGGGCGGCCCAGCGCCTCAAGGGACGCTGAGCCGTCCCCTCACTTCCCGTCTGGCTTGGGCGGCGCCGCGGGAGGCTTCGCCGGTGCCGCCGCGCCCGCCAGCTTCCAGTGAACCAGCGCGTCCTTCGTCCCGTCATACATGACGAGCGACGGAGCCCCGCCCGTCCACAGCAGCGCCGCGCCCTTCTCCGGAACAGCGCCCAGCGCCAGGGGCGGCTTGAAGGCCGCGCCCACCTGCTGCACGTAGAGCTGCGGGTTGCGGCCCGCGCTGTTCAGGACGCGGTAGTAGAGCCAGTCACCCTCGGGCGACAACGAGCCCAGCGTCACCGACTCCCCGGAGGCATAGCGCGCTAGCCGCACCGTCACCGCGGGCGCGCCTTCCCACGACACGCGCCAGATGCCAGGGTCCTCGGGCTTCTCCTTCCCCTCCTCCCGCTTCGGCGTCACGTCACGGCCCAGAGCCACGAGCGCCACCGGCAACGAGGGATGCAAACGCAGCGACTGCAACGTGAGGCCATCCACCGTCAGCTTGCGCAGCGCGAGCGCCAGCGGGTGCTCCGGCTGGGGCCTGGCCAGGTCAGGCCCGTAGAGCTCCAGCGGCACGCCGGGCTTCTGCACCGCGACCAGCCCCGCCCCCGCGTCCCACTTCACCGCGCCGACGACGGAGCCCAGCTCCAGCGAGCCCAACTTCGCGCGCTTTTCACCCTCCAGCCGCCAGGTGCGCAGCCGGAAGGAGATGCGGGAGGTGCGGGCATAATTCGTGGTGTCCTCCAGCTCCGCCGCCACCACCAGCGGGGCGTGAGAAATCCACGCGCCGCGGATGGCGACCTCCTCCAGTCGCTCGACCATGAACCACGTCTTGGCCAGTTGCCACTTGAGGTCGTACATCACCAGGCTTCGACTCTGGAGGTACGCCAGGTGCGTGGGTGACGGAGGCTGCATCCCTTGCAGCTCGCCTCCGGAGACCTGCTCCAGGTACTCGTCATCCACCTCGACGCGGCGCACCTCGGAGCCGGACAGCTCCAGCCGCCAGAGCTTGTCATTCAGCGTGAGCACCGACACCGAATCCGGCGCCGGTGATGGAAACACGAGCGCCACCTGATTCCAGGGGAACGGTGAGGGATGACGCACGGGCGCCGCGGCCGCGGGCAGTTGAGGCGTCAGCAGGAAGGGGTCCTTGTTGGGCTCCATGGGCGGGGCTCCTACTTCGCCTTCGTGGTCGCGGTGAACAACATGGGACCGCTGGCCAGGCCGCCCGCCTTGTCAATCTGCTCCAGCGGGTGCTGCAGCCGCATCAGCGTCGTGAAGTTGTCCTCGAGCTTGTCCACCGCGGCGCCCGTCACGTTGAGGTCCGTTTGAAGCTTCTTGAGGCCCTCCTTCATCTTCGGGGCGACCTCCATCATGCGGTAGTAGCGCATGGGATTGACGATGGCGAACTGGGTGAAGAGGTTCACCTGCGTCGGCAGCTCCTTCTGGATGAACTCCAGCCCGCGGATGGTGCGGCTGTACCAAGCCGCGTACGCCACGGGCTCGGCGGTAATCATGTACCAGTCGGTGCCGAACATGATCTTCTTCAGCATCCACGGACTGGACTTGAGGATGTCAGCCAGCAGCTTCCACTTCTGCTTCTCCATCAGGTCCAGATAGGAGATGTCCGTGTAGAAGTTGGGGAACTCGTTGCACAGCTCGACGATGGAGCCAATCCAGCTCTTGTCGTACTGGACCTTCTGGCCATCCTGCTTGACGGTCAACCCCTTGCGGATGTCCCAGAAGGTGCCGTCGCTGGCGAAGTGCGCCAGGCACAAGCGCAGCTTCGGATTGTCATTGAGCACCGGGCGCCACGCTTCCGGGTGCACGTAGTTCTCATAGAAGTAACGCATCCGGCCCGGGTTCAGCAGCTTCTCCTTGGCCTCGATGGCGTCCTCCACGCCATTGCGCGCGCGGCGGAGCACGAGCGGGATGTGGCTCTTCCAGCTCGCCTCCAGCTCCGTCACGTAGTCGCGCGCCTTGGTGATGTTCGCGTCCGCGGTGGCGATGGCGTCCTTCGAGGGCCAGTACTTCGGGTCGTTTCGGATGGCCTCGTCCGGCTCGTGGTCCAGGTAGAAGCGCCGCTCGTGTGTGTAGAAGCCGGACGGCGTGCAGTGGGTCATCAGCGGGATGTCGTTCGACGCGCACTCGGAGAAGAACCAGCTCAGGATGTCCTTCACCGGCGCATGGCGCTCCTTGGGCATGTAGCCCTGGGGCGTGTACATCTTGAAGCCGATGTAGGGAGCCGCCTTGGAGGCCGTCACCACCTTTTCGAAGGGGAACGACTTGTCCTCGTTCTTGATGAAGCGGCGCGGTTCGAAATGAAACATGGGCAGCAACCGGAAGGGATTCTCCGCGACCACCTGCTCGGTGTGCCGGAGCTGCCGGTCCCACGTCTCGTGAAGCCGTATCTCATCGGACTTCGCTTCAATCAGCTCGCCAGGGTCGTCGGACTTCGTGCGCCAGCGATAGGTGAAGCGGGGCTCGGCCCCATCAAAATCCGAGCTGTAGATAGGGTCCCCCTGGTAGCCAGCCAGGTGGCAGTAATCCATGTCCATGGTGAGGACGATGGACATGCCCATGTAGGAAGCGCTGGCCTCCGCGTGGCCCTGCGTGGACGCATAGGCTCGCAGGGGCGCGGGGATGGTGTACTCCTCCACGTTGCCCATTCCATCCGAGGTGTATCCCGTCCGGTCCTGGGCAAGGCTGTCATTGGAGCGCACGGCCTCTTCACCAATGCGGTGCGTGTCGCGGTGGGACACATCACCGATGTCGGGCGCGAACGGGATTTTCGCCGCCCAGAAGCCCAGGCGGTTGATTTTGGTGCGGCTGGTGCCCGTGCCGATGAGAAAGCCCAGGCCCTTGTCCTTCATCATCTGCACCAGCGCGGGCATGGGCGTGCAGTTACCGCTCATGATGTGCATGTGTGCGTCGAAGTGGACGGGCGGCAAGGTGAGCGGCGTTCCCGGCGTGGCGATGAGGTTCTGCGGACCTCCGGCGGACACCTGGTTCTCTGGCAGGTCCGGGATGATGACCCGGTCATCCGCCTTCACTTCATTGGCGCCGCGAGTGGCGCGCAGGCCCCCGTTGTCCGGATGCTCGTAGATGAGCTTCCATTCCTTGAACCCGTACTTCTGCGCGATTGAGTCGGGGGAGTCCCCGTCCTTGACGACGTACGTTTCCATCGCTGGCCTATCCGAAATGGCGCGTGTGCCCGCGCGGGCGGGTACGGCTCAGGAACCCTTGTTGATGCGGCCTGACATCTCCGGGAAGACGACGCGGTAGTCGCCGGGCGGCACCTTCTCCACCACGCCCTTCCCGCTCCCGTCCACGCGGCCCTTCTTGATGGTGCCGTCGGGCATGTGCAGCTCGAAGGGCTGGTCCTTGATGGGCTTGCCGTCCATGCCCTTGAGGTTGAACTCGACGTTGACGGGGTCTGGCTCCTTGAAGTGCTCCAGCTCCTTCGCCTTGCGCGAGTCGCTCTTGAGCGAACCAGCCGCCTCCATCTTCACCTTGCCGCCCTTGATCTTCACTTCCTTGCCGTCGACGGTGAGCGTCTTGAGGGTGAAGGTCACCTTGCCGGACTTCTCCATCTTCAGGATGAGGTTGTCACCGACGAGCAGCGAGAAGGTGTCTGCCTTCAGCTCGAACTTCTTGGCCAGGCCCGCCATGGCCTCGGTGATGTAGAGGCTGGTGGTCTTCCCGATGTCCTCTTCCCAGTCCTTGCCGATGGTCAGCGTGAGCTGGCCCTTGGTGCGCAAGTCCCAGTCCATGCCGACGTCCACCGTCTTGTCCTTGCCGACCGTCTCCTGCCGCGAACCCAGCACGTGCTCGGTGTGCGCGGCGGCGACCTGGAGGCCGCGCGCGCCGCCGGTGGCCTCGTTGTAGGCAAGCGCCACGTTGACGCTGTAGACGCCGCCAATGGTGGTGGCCTTCGCGGCCCCTACGTTCTCCATGGCGCCCTGGAGCACCAGCCCGGTGAGGTTACCGCCCACCGTCATCGTCTGGTTGCCCTCCACTTCCTCGTCGTGAGACAGCGTCGTCCGGGTGGAGCGGTTGCCCTGCACCAGCAACGTCTGGTTCTGCTCGACGACGCCCACGTCGTCCACGCCCACGCGCAGCTCCTGGTTTCCCTCCACCGTGCGCTTGCGGTCCTTCTTCACCAGCAGGTCCTCGAAGCCCGTCACCTGCTGGTCCTTGTCGTTCTCCGTGAGCAGGTCCTCGTCCTTCTGCGCGTGGGTGAAGACCTCCTCCTGGCCCACCGCATCCTCGACGCGGACCTCGTTGAAGCCGTCGCTGCCCAGGCTGGAGGCGCTCTTGCGCGTGGACTTCGTCTTCTCCCCCGGCAGGCCATACGGCACGGTGTTGGTGCCGTTGTAGACGGCGCCCGCCACCAGCGGCCGGTCCGGGTCTCCTTCCAGGAAGCGCACCACCACCTCCTGGCCGATGCGCGGCAGCCACACGTCACCCCAGGCCGGGCCGCCCCACGGCTGGCCCACGCGCACCCAGCACGAGGCCTTCTCGTCGCGCTTGCCCTCGCGGTCCCAGTGGAACTGCACCTTGATGCGCCCGTGCTCGTCGGTGTGAATCTCCTCGCCCGCGGGGCCCACCACCGTGGCCGTCTGCGGGCCCGCAAGCTGCGGCAAGGGCGTCAGGCGCCGGGGCCGGAAGGGCACGGCCTTGGGCAACAGCTGGTACTGATTTCGGTACAGGCCCTGAATCGCCTCGCTGCCCGCGCTGACGTCCGGCTGCGTGCCCGAATGCACCACCTCCGTCACCAGGTACTCGCCCGCGAAGGTGCCATCCTCCGGGGACTGCACCTCCAGCAGGTACCCGGGCGTGAGGCGCGGCGCCACGCCCTGGCCCATCAGCGTGCGCCCGCCCATGCTCGCCGCTTCCGTGCGCACGTTGGTCGCCGCCTTGCCCACGCCCGGCGCCACGTAGCCCGCCGGATAGTCGTAGAGCTCCAGCTCCGTGACACCTTCGGGCGCCTGCGCCTTGCCGGAGATATCCAGGCCTGGCTTCTCGAAGTCGAAGTCCTTCAGGTGCACGGCGCCGGGGCGCAGCCGGTGCACCACTTCCAGCGCGGAGAGGTACTCACCCTCCACGACCTCCTTGCCCAGGCTGGGACGCAGCGGGAGCTGCTGGCCCTGCGGCAGGGGCGCGTGCGCGCTGGGCTTGTCCCCCAGCACCAGGGTGTGCCCCTCCTCGGTGTGCTCGAAGAAGTAGAAGATGCCCTCCCACTCCATGAGCCGGCTGAGGAAGGCGAAGTCGCTCTCCCGGTACTGCACGCAGTACTCACGGGGGGCGTAGCTGCCGGACAGGGCCAGCCGCGTCTTCACGCCCGCCGCGTCCAGGACGTCCTTGAGGATGTCCGGCACGGACTTCTGCTGGAAGATGCGGCTGCGGTGGTGCTGGGTGAGCCGCCACAGCCGGGGCACCACGTGCGCCCGGTAGCGGCGGCGGCCCGTCTTCATGCCCAGCGATTCCACCTCGCGGACCCAGCCGTGCACGTAGCGGGGCGCACTGTCGCGGATGGAGAGGGTGAGCAACGCGTCCTGCTCCAGCAGCTCGCTGGTGGCGATGGGGTTGCCATCCTTGGCGAAGAAGTCCACCCGGAAGTCGAACAGGTGGCTCAACGCCTCGGTGCCGGAAATGCTCGAAACACTCAGCGCATCCGCGCCGTGTGAGCCGACCTGCACCGTGAACGCAGGCGGATTGAATTGAGCGGCCATGACTCCCCCTTCACCGACGCGGAGGTCCCCAGCCTCGCCGGGAACGAACGGGAGATTCTACCACACGCTGGGTACGTGGGCGCACTCGCCCGGAATGCCGCCCTGCTACCCTTCCAGCGGGTCCGAGGTCCGGACCACCCGCATCCCCGCCGCCTGGAAGTCCCGGAGGGCCTCCTTCGCCAACCGGGGGAAGTCCAACGAGGCGGGCAGCGGCTCCAGGGGAGGCGCCGGCACCGGACTCATGGCGTCCTCCAGGATGTGGATGCGGCCCATCTTCGACGGGTCCGTCCGCTCGATGTGACGCCGCAGGTCCAGCAGCGTGTTCAGCACGCAGTGGGAGCTGGCCTGGCCGAACACGTAGACGCGGTCGAAGGACATCAGGTGCTCGAAGAGGCGCGTGTTGAAGGCCCCGACCTGCTGCCCCTTCAGCTCCGTCACCTCGGGTGAGAGCACGGAGTAGTTCTCCGTGAGCGGGTGCTCCCCCTTCAGCTCGAAGTGCGTGGGTACGTCGCGCACCAGGGCGTGGAAGAGGCTCGCCTCGAAGACGGACGGCACCAGCGCGTGACTCAGTCCGCCTAGCATCGCGTGGAAGGGCCAGACGGTGAGCACGTACCGGCCGCTGGACTCCAGTTGCTCGCAGTAGGCCAGACTCTCCTCGTGGAAGCGCGTGGCCCGCCAGCGGCCGGAGCGAACGTCCGCCGCGGTGATGGCCGTCAATGGCGGCGGCGGCCGGCCTTCCGCGTCCCGCCACCAGGACGGATGGAACACGTGGTACGCGCGGTGGGTGTCCAGCGAGAACACCAGCTCCGTCACCCGGTCCAGGTTCGCGTAGAGCCAGCGCAGCGCGCGCTGGGTGTCCTCCACCGCGCCGGGCACGAAGAGACTGGCGCCTGGCGTGCAGAAGGCCACCTGCACGTCGATGCCGAACGCGGCGATGCGCGTCGCGTCCTCACGCGCGGGGCGGATGCGGTGCTCCGCCGCGTAGCGGAGGGCCTCCTCGGCCACCTCCGCGCCACGCTCCAGGTAGAGCTGGCTGACGCGGGCGTCCTCGTGAAAGCGGGGAATGGGCAAGGGCATGTCGGCCTCAGCGGTGCTGCTGCGGGAAGTGACGGCGGTGCAGCGCATCCACCAGCGCCTGCGTCGCGGCGGTGTAGGCGACACGCGCCTCGGCCGCCGTCTCCTGCGCGCCCACCAGCGATGGGGTTTCCGGCGCGCTCTCCATGAGCGGGAAGTAGCCGTCCGGGACGGGCTCTCCCACCTGGCCGACCAGTCCGATGGGCCCCGAACCATGGCGGCGGCGGAAGAGGACGGGCTCGCCGGGGATGCTCTTCTTGCCCTCGGCCAACTCGTTGCCGAACTTCATCACCGGCGTGTTGCCCGTGCGAGACAGCTTGTAGATGGCGGCCACCTTGTCCCGGGTGAGCGGGCAGTCCATGGTCCGCGCGATGATGTGGCCGCCGTAGCCGTAGAACTGGGCCGACGGCTCCCAGCCCACCTGCCGCCGCAGCTCCTCGAACTCCCGCGTGGCCTCCGCGTCCAGTCCGTCCTCCAGGATGTTGACGGGCCGAATCCCCAGGTCCCGCGCCCGCGTCACCGCGTAGAGGTACTGGAGCTTCTTGTTGCCGGAGTCGAAGCGGATGGAGTCGTTGTTGCCGGGCTCCTCCTGGATGAGCTGGAAGGCCGCGGGGATTCCGGACGTAAGCGTGTCGAAGGTGTCCAGCAGGTAGCTGGAGCGCTGTGGCCGGCGCTCGCGCATGGCCCGGAACGCGGCCTCATCCGAGCCATAGCGCTGGATGTGCTCGTGTCCCATGGTACCCACGGGGACCATTCCCAGCTTCGCCGCCCCGTCCACGTTGGAGGTGCGCGTGACGCCCGCGTCCTTGCAGCTTCGCAGCGCCACCTCGTGCTGCTCCAGACAGGTGGCCGCGCGCAGGCCCACCTCGAAGATGCGGGACGGGTCCTCGACGATGTCCACCAGCTCCTTGACGGTGGCGAAGACGCGCTTGGCGTAGCCCTCTGTGTCCACGGTGATGGGCACCGCCTTCACGCCCACCGAGTCGAGCGTCTCCAGCGCGATGGCCTTCTGCTCGTCGCACGTCACGGTGGCCAGCGCGCGGGCCAGCGCGTCCCGGTCCGACAGCGCCAGGGTGGCGACCTGGATGCGGAAGTTGAGCTGGAGCAGCAGTGGCTCCACCCAGGACACCAGGGCGGACGGCCCTGTCAGCGTGAGGATGGGCTCGCGCGGATAGAAGAGTGCGCCCTTGGGGATGGCGCGGATGCTGAGTTTCTCACGGCGGAGGATGGCCGCCTTGAACCCCACGCCCATCTCATAGTCGTACCGGCTGAGGTAGTCGTAGTCCTCCGGTTTGGGCTCCGGGATGAGCGACTTGACGAAGGCCGCCACGTCGAGCGGCATCACCTGGAGACCACCCCGCCGGTGCGAGTAGTAGAACGTTTCCCGACGAAGCGGCCAGCCGGCCTCCGCCATGCTGAACTTGTAGCCATCCGTCGCGAGCAGCGAGGTCGACATCTTGGGGTCCTTCCTCCGATGCCGCGAAGAGTAAGCGCGTCAGGGTTGCGTTTCCTATCCTCCCCTCGCGGATTCCCAGGGCATGACGTGAAAGCGGGGTTAAATGGAGGCGCATGCCTCGGGAGCCCACCAGACGCCTGCTGCCAGCGCTCGCCGCCAGCATGGGCGTACATGGGCTCTTGTGGCTGACCCTGGAGCGCGAGGAGCCGGTCGCGAGGCCCCCTCCGGCGTCCTCGCCGCCTGCCCTGGAATGGGTCGATGTGGAGGTGGCGGAGGCCCGTGTATCGCGAGACACGCTGATGCCGGACAAGGGCCCGGTCGCCGGCGCCGCCCAGCCGGTGCCACCCAAGCGTTCGGACAGCGTCCATGCGCCCCCTGCGCCCCGCACGGCTGCGAAGCACCGGGCTCCGTCGGGGAAGCCGGCGCCGGAGCGCGACGCCGCGCCCGCTCAAGCGGAGTCCCGGTCCGAGCGCCACACGGAACCCACCCACGCGAGTTCCCAGCCCGCCCACGACACGCAAGTCGCCCAAGCGGACGCGCGGCCTGAACGCCACGCGGAGGCCCAGGACTCGGCTCCGGCGCTGCTCCGCTTCGCGGACGCGCCCCTGACGGGGACGCCCCCCACGGACATGCCCCGCGCGGAGCCCGGCACCAACGCCGTCCCGGGCTCGCGGCTGTTGCTCGCGGCCCGTCAGGTCACCGCGCTTTCAGGAACGCATCGCGATGTGGCGGCGGAGCTCGACGGCGGCGTGGACCCGCATGCGCCTCCTTCAGCCCAGGGCCTGGTGGAAGAGCTGGTATCCGAAAGCGTGGGCCGAGGCCGGGTGGAACGCGGGCTGGTGCACCCGTATTACGGCCAGCTCGGCAAGGCGTTGATGAAGGCGTGGGACGCCGACCGCTCCGTGAAGGCGCACGGCCTCCAGGGCTACTTCGACATGGGCATGGAGCGCGGCCGTGCGTACTCGCGCATCTGGGCGGAGCGCGCGGCGGACTACGGCGCGTCGGGCTCGTTCGCCGCGAAGAACGGCCCGGGCGAAGACCGGCGCAGGCCGCTCAGCACCGCCGGAGACCCCACGCTCAATGCCCGCCGCGAGCTGCGCCAGCAGATGCGTCAGGAGTTCCGCACCACGCGCCGTGCCCTCATCCGCGTCGTCCAGGACGCGACGGGCCAGCTCGTGGACGTGCACCTTCTGGAACCCAGCCACCAGCCCGAGGTCGACAAGGAGGCCCTCAAGGACGTGCGCGCCACGGCGGAGAAGCTGCCCCCGCCGCCGGACGAGGCCGTGGGCGGCCGCTCGCGACTCACCAGCGTCTGGGAGTTCGAGCTGCTCATCTCCATCAGCCCGCCCATCCCCACCTTCAGCTTCGAGTTCGATGAAGCGCTCGGCTTCATCGACACCCGACTGCCGCTGGACCGCCGCATCTACAAGCGCGTGCGGCTGGTCGAGGTCCGCTGAGCGGGCTCAGGACGCGCGCGACTTGCGCGCCGCCTTCGTCTTGGCCTTCGCGGGCTTGGCGATCTTCGCCTCCACCGCCGCGCCACGCGTACGGACAGCGCGCGCCTTCGTGGTGACCTGCGGGCCGTAGATGCGCTCGTAGTCCTTCATGCTGCGCTTGATGACCTCGAGCGCCTCCGGCTGGTCGTAGACCTCGGCGATCTCCACGCTGCGCTTCCCCTCACCGGGAATCTGCTTGTAGGTGAGGAAGTAGTGCTTGAGGCGGTCGAGCAGCGCGCGCGGAAGCTGCGCGAGGTGCTGCAGCTCGCCGTACACCAGGTCGGACTCCAGCACCGCGATGATCTTGTCGTCGGCCTCATCACCGTCGACCATGCGGAAGCCGCCAATGGGAATCGCGCGCACCAGCAGGTTGCCGCTGGAGATGACCTTCTCCGTCAGCACGCAGATGTCGATGGGGTCGCCGTCGCCCTTGATGTCCTTCAGGCCCGTACGCTCGGCGCAGCGCTTCGCCACCAGCTCGTCGCAGTACGTCTGCGGAATGAAGCCGTAGAGCGTGGGACACTGGCTGCTGAAGCGCTGCGGACGGTCCAGCTTGAGGATGCCGGACTCCTTGTCCAGCTCGTACTTCACCGCGTCCGTGGGGACGATTTCGATGTACGCGGTGACGATTTCGGGGGCGTCCTCGCCCGGGGTGATTCCGTGCCACGGGTGCGCCTGGGATGTGGTCTGGATTGGCTTCTTCATGGCGTGTCTCCCGAGCGCTTGCAGGCCTCGGCATAGAGTTCTGCGACCGCGTCTTCCAACTGGCGCGTGAGCGCGTCGCGGTCCTGCATCGTCAGTCCCTGGGTGGGGATGGGCTTTCCCACCACCAGCGCCACGCGCTGTCCCCACCGCACGGCCCGACCCCCCTTGGGAAGAATGAGGCGCGTCCCTGACACGGCCAGGGGCACCACCGGAACGCCCGCCTGGATGGCCAGCGTCGCGGCTCCCTTCTTGAACGGCCGCAGCCGCCCATCCGTGCTGCGCGTGCCTTCCGCGAAGAAGAGCACGCTCACCCGTTCCCGCAGCGCCGTGACGGCTTCCGACAGGCGGGCCCTGTCTCCCGCCCCCCCGGTGCGCTCCACTGGGATGTTGCCCGCGCGCCGGAGCGCGGGCCCGAAGACGGGGATGCGGAACAGCTCCGCCTTCGCCACGTAACGCGTGTGCTTGCGGATGTGGGCGAAGTTCACCAGCGCGTCGTAGTGCGACTGGTGGTTGCTCACGAAGACGACGTGGGTGTCGGTGGGGACGTTCTCGACGCCCACCGCCTCGTGCCGCACCCCCGCGGACGCCAGCAGCGAGCGCGCCCACAGCACCAGCACGCCGTCCGCGTCCTTGGCGTCGCGCAGCGACAGCGCCGACACCACGGGAGACAGCACACCGGTGATGCCCACCGCCGCCGTTCCAGCAAAGGCCGTCTGCAGGAGCTTGCGAATCAAACGAACTCGTGGGCGGGGAAAAGGAGCACGTCCGAGATGCGCTGGACCCCGAGCAGCAGCATCAGGATTCTATCGAGCCCGACGGCGATGCCCGCCGAGGGTGGCATTCGCCCTACCGCGTCAAGGAACCGCTCGTCCAGAGGATACACGGCCCGGCCCAATTGGCGCCTGAGCTCCTGTTCTTCTGTCAATCGTGCCCGCTGTTCCACGGGGTCCGTCAGCTCGGAAAACCCGTTCGCCAGCTCCAAACCCTTGGCGTACAACTCCACCCGCTCCGCCACCACCGCGTCACCGGGCTTCAGCCGGGACAGCGCCGCCATGGACGCCGGGTACTCAATGAGGAAGGTGGGCCGCTCGTGGCCCAAGCCGGTCTCCACCTTCTGGAGGAAGAGGTGGAAGAAGACGTCGTCGAACGTCTCCGCGTTCCCGGTGCGCACCCCGGCCGCCTCCGCCGCCCGCTTCAATGATGGGCCATCCGAATGCTGGCGGATGTCCACGCCGGTGGCGCGCAGCACCGCGTCACGCACCGTCAACCGCTCGTAGGGGGTGCGTGTGAAGAAGAGCGGGTCCGCCCCGGGCTCCCCTTCCGTCGCGCCGCGGCCGGCCTCCGCCAGCGCCCCTTCCAGGTCATCCATGATGGCGTGGTAGTCCGCGTGAGGCCGGTAGAACTCCAGCATCGTGAATTCCGGATTGTGGGTCGGGGACACCTCCCCATTCCGGAACACCTTGCACAGCTGGAACAACGGCCCGGCACCGTCCGCGAGCAGCCGCTTCATGGCGTACTCGGGGCTGGAGTGCAGGTAGAGCGTCCGCGCGGAGCCCACATCGGTCTCCGGGATGAAGCCGGCCTCGAACGCGTTGATGTGCGGCTCCATCCCCGGAGTGGGGATGAGCAGCGGCGTCTCCACCTCCAGGTAGCCGTGGGCAGCGAAGAAACGTCGCAGGGCGGAGTAGAGGGACTGGCGTCCCCGGGCGGCCCGCCATTGAGAAAGATTGGGCATGGGCAGCGCGCAAGTAACATGAGGAGCCACATGCACCCAAGGATTCCCCTGCTGCTGGCCTTCGCCTGCTGCCTCACTGCCTGCCCCAAGGGCCCGCCCGCCGATGGCCGGCAGGTCCTTTCCGAGAAGCAGCAGCTCGAGGCGGATGTCAGCGCCATGTCCTCGAAGGCCGAAACCCTCCTCGAAGCCCAGAGCCGCCTGGTGTGGGACTTCTGGACGGAGGGCCGCCACGTGGACGTCGCCGCCACCTACGCCGGCCAGGAGGCGCTCTTCACCATCGAGAACATCCGCAGAATCGACCGGCTGCGCCAGCTCACGGACGACGCCCGCGAGGTGCGTGCCCTCACCGCGCTGCACTCGCACTTCGCCGGCGAGTACCTGTCCCACGCGCTGGCCGAGTTCAACGACGCGGCCGCCAATCTGGAAGCATCCCTCACCTTCCCCGTGGACGGGAAGGACGTGCGCTACCGGGACCTGGAGCGGCTGCTCGCCAACGAGCGCACGGTGGCGCGGCGCCGGGCCCTGTACGCCGCGGCCACGCCCGCGATTGAACGCCTCAACCAGACGCTGCGCCGCCGAGAGGAGCGCGCGGACGAGCTGGTGCGGGAGCTGGGCTTCGCCTCCTACGAGGCCTTCGGCAGCGAGCTGCGGCAGTCGGACCTGGGACGGCTGAGCGTGCTGGCGGAGGAAATCCTCCAGGCGACACAGGCTCCCTACCGCGTGGTGATGGAGCGACTGAGCCAGCGCGAGCTGGGCATGGCGTTCAAGGACATCACCCGCGCGGACATCCCCCGCCTGTTCCGCTCGCGCGAGGTGGAGGACGCCTTCCCCAAGGGCGAGTCCCTGCTCAAGGCCCACGGGACGCTGGCGGGCATGGGCTTGGACCTGGGTGAGCTGCCCCACGTCACCATCGACGCGCGGGACGTGAAGGGCAAGAGCTCACGCCCCCTGGCGCTGGCGGTGCGCGTGCCCTCCGACGTGCGCATCTCCTTCAAGCCGGGCACGGGCGTGCTGCACCAGGCACGCGTGCTCCACGAGTTCGGCCACGCGCTGCACGCGGCCTTCACCACGGAGACGCGCTTCGAACTGGCGCGCCTGGGCAACCCCACCGTGGGCGAGGCCTACTCCGCCCTCTTCGAGGACCTGGCCGAGGACCCGGTGTGGCTGGAGGAGCACGCGGGCGTCAGCGGCGAGCAGCGCGCGCAGTACCTGGCCGCGTCCAGCGCGCATAAGCTGTTCCTCATCCGCCATGCCGCGGGCCGGCTGCTCTACCAGTTGGAGCTGCACCGCCGCGTCGAGGCCGACCCGAAGGCGCTGTACCGCGAAATCATGTCGCGCACCGACGACATCCCGATGACGGACGAGGACACCGAGCGCTACCTCGTGGACCAGGAGGACTTCTTCCAATCCGCGGACAGCTTCCGCGCCTGGTTCCTGGCGGGTCAGCTCCAGGCGCAGCTCAAGGCGCGCTTCGGCCCCGCGTGGTGGCGCACGTCGCAGGCGGGCGAGTTCCTCAAGACGCTGTGGGCCAAGGGCAACGCGATGTCCGCGCGCGAGGTGGCCCAGGCGATTGGTGAGAAGGGCATCGAGCCGGACGTGCTGCTGCTGCGGCTGGGCACCACGCTCCAGGTGCCCATGAAGCTCAACCTCGAAGGCGTGGAGGACGCCATCCTCCCCGCCGCGCCGGGGCTGGAGGACTTCAGCGCGCCCCCCGCCCCGCCCGCGCCGGCGCCCTAGAAGGGACCGAAGCTCACTTCCAGGTGCTGGCGCACGTACGTGGGCCGCTGCGTGGCGAAGTCACGCATCGCGTCCACGTAGTAGCGCCACGACTCCACGGACTCCGGATAGCCCCAACGCTCGATGTGCGCGGGAATCTCCGCGGCGATCAGGTCGGCCAGCGACTCCAGCTGCGCCGTCACGCGCTCCTCGCTGAAGGTGTTGTCCAGGTGCCACTGGAAGCGCGACACGAAGCGGTTCTTGAAGTCCGCGTTCGTCATCAGCTGGCGGATGAGCAGCACGGACCACTCCGGCAGTGCCTCGTCCGTCATCACCCGGGCCAGCGAGTCGTAGCCCGGGTCACCGAGGAAGGCGTTGTCCAGGTCGTAGACCAGCCAGCGCCAGCGGCCGTCCTTCGCCGCGGCCCCGCCGGACTCCGGCTGGACGTAGCGCCAGAACTTGACGTTGTTGTGGGGCCAGTCCGTGTTCGCGAAGAAGATCTCCGCGATTTGATAGTCGATGAAGTCGTCCACATCCATCATCGACTCCACGTGGGCCAGGTTCTCCGGCAGCGAGAGGTCGTTGTTCCGGACGAAGTCCAGCAGCGCCAGGTAGTGCGACTCGTCGCCTTCCTCGCCGGTGTCGAGCATCCCATCCAGCTCCAGGATGGCCACCTTCTTGCGGTCGATGCCGTGGCGCGACGCGAGGTAGTACTCGTCATATCGCTCGCGCAGCTCATGCAGGCCCCAGTACTCGCCGTTGAGGTACAGGACCGTGGGGCGGCAAGCCTGCAGGTGCAGCGCGGTCTCCCGCAGCAGACCCTGGAGCGCACAGTCGCGAATCTTGGAGTACAGCAGGTCCTGGCCCGACGTGCGGACGATGAGCCGCGTGTATTCATCCAGCGCCTCGCCGGGGAACACCGCCGCGCGGAACGTCTTCGGCCCGTAGTCCTCCTTCGCGTACAGGCGCAGGCTCTTGTGCGGCAGCGCCGCGCTGCCCGAGCCGTGGATGCGCACGCCCGCCCCCTGCGAAATCACCGGCTGGCCTTCCACTTCGAACCACTCCACGTGGAGGGGGCGCTCCCAGTCCTTGCCACTCTGGTGATAGTTGCCGTTGCCCCACATCACGTCCGGCATGGGGTCTTCCGCGTGAATCCGTCCGGGGACGTAGATGCCGTGCTCGAAGCCAAAGAAGTGCTCCGCGTCCACCGTCAGCGACATCACCGGCAACGGACCATGTGACTTGTCGATGAGATAGCTCCGCGTGCCGGAGGCGCCCACGGGCGTGGCGTCCTGGAACTGCTGGAACCGCACCACGGCGGCGCGGCTCACCGGCCCGCGAGGCGGCAGCCATCGCCACTCCACCGGCGTCTCCGGCGGATTCGTGGGGATGAGGGACAGGGGCGTGGGCTCGCCCTGTGAACGCATCAGGACCAACGGCGAGGTGTAGATGGGCGAGTGGGCCGTCGGCGTCGAGCCATCCAGCGTGTAGCGCGTCGTCGCGGACTCGCTCGTGGGCAGCGTCAGCAGGGACGGGGGCTGGTAGAGCGCGTGCGGCGTGGCGAAGTCCAACGGCTGGAGCGCCAGCGACGCGCGGGCCGGAGTGCCCGAGCCGTCATGGGCCACCACCTCGATGGAGTGCATCGCCGCGCCGGGCAGCCATTGGATGCTCCACTGGTCACCATTCACCTCGGCCCAGCCGAGCAGCACGCCGTCCACGTGGACTTCCACGGCCCTGATGTCGCCCTGCCCCTGGATGGTGCCCCGCAGGAAGCCGGACGCATTGTCCATGCCATCGATGGACACGTACGGAACGGACTGCTCTTCCCGCGGGTCTTCAATGGGCGGAACGACCGGCGCCGGCGGAACATCCTCACGGCAAGCGGACAGTGAAATGGTGAGCCACAACAACGCCGAGCGGGACTTGAAACGAAGGGGCATCAACGCCTGTCTCCCTGGGAACGAGCGGCCAGCGCATGGCTGGCACGGGGACGTCCGGCCCGCAGGAATACGCATCTCCTGCGACACGTCCCACACGCGCTCGTGCACGGCGCACGCCATCTGAGTCCCCAGGTGGGGCGCCCTGAAACGCACACCGTACGACGACCGCGGCGCCCGCTATCTAGCGCAGGGAACGTTTGAGGTCCATCCAGCCCCAGTGCATGTCAGGGAAAACACGAGAGCCCCCGCCCGGTGTCGGACGGAGGCTCTGGGTACCGCAGGGGTACACGAAGGGAACTACAGGAGCTTCATCAGCTCCGCGCGCTTCGCATTGTACTCCTCGTCACTGAGGACGCCTGCGTCCTTCAGCTCCTTGATTTCCTTCAGGCGCTGCGCGGGGCTGCGCGTGTCCGCCGGGGGCGCCGCGGGCGCGGGCTCCGGAGGCCGCTGCTGGTGCTGCTGCTGGTTCATGAACTGCTGGGCCATGCCGAAGCCCATGCCCATGCCCATGCCGCCCAGCGCGTTGCCCGCACCACCACCGCCGCCACCGCCCTTGGCCATGCCCTCGGCCGCGCCGAGCATCGCCTGGCCCTGCGCGTACTGCTGGAAGCCACCGGCCAGACGCGAGTACGCCACGTCCTTGCCCAGCTTCTTCAGCGTCGCCTCGTCCTCCTCCTTGATGGAGACGTGGAAGTTGCCCATCCGCACCACGGTGAGGCCGTAGCCGTCCACGTGGGGCTTGAGCCCGGAGATGACCTCGGTCTCGATCTCCTCGGTGTACGCGCCGCTCGTCACGTCGAGCAGCGGCCAGCGCTTCTTGACGAGCAGCTCCGCGATGCGGTCGCGCGTCACCTTCAGCACCTGGTTCTTGAACCAGCCGAGCAGCTCGTCGTTGCCGGTGCGGCCCATGCCCACCAGGCCCACCACCAGGCGCTCCGGGTCCGTCACGCGGATGGAGAAGTCGCCGTACACCATGGTGCCGATGCCCAGGCCCGTCTCCGGGTCGCGCACGTCACCGATGGGGCCGCCGAACTTCACGCCGGCGAACTCCCGGGTGGAGACGAAGAAGATTTCGGAGATGAAGAGGTTGCCACCCGTGAAGCCTTCGATGAGGCGGGACAGGAACGGGATGTTGTTCGTGTCCAGCGAGTGGCGGCCGGGCCCCAGCTTGCCCTCCACCTTGCCGTCCTTCACGAAGAGGGCGACCTCGTCCGCATCGACGGTGAGCTGGGTCAGCATCCGGACGTTGTTCTCCGGATACTTGTAGATGATGTCGCCCTTCGCCGAGTCCGCCCGGGCGATGAAGTTGCGCTTCGCCTCACCCTTGATGCTGTCGAAGATACCCATTGCCGTCAGCGCCTCCGTGGCCGCGTTGGCAGCCGGTCAACCCGCGCCGCCACCCCAACCCTTTTATTTAAGAGCATGGCATCCCGGACGAAAGCGCGCGCGCTCGCGTACCGACACCTGCTCGCAACATGCCAGTTTTACTGGCGAAAGCCTAGCCGCTCGACAGGCTGGATGCCCTGGAAAGCGACGGCCGGCGTCCGCGCTAGCCCCAGCGACTCACCAGCCGCTCACGGTCCAACAGGCGGATACTGGCCCACAGCAGGAGGGCGTCCAGCACCAGCACTACCGCGCCCTGGAGCAGGTAGTAGCCGAAGCCCGCCTTGAGCACGCCCGCCACCTGCCCACCCACCATGCCCACGATGGGCAGCACCACCAGCGCGGACAGCTGCTGGGCCATGCGCGCCTCGCTCACCCGGGCGGAGATGAGCACCGCCACCCCGTTGCCGAAGAAGGCGAACAGGGGCGCGATGACGAACACGCCGAAGGTCCACAGCGCGTTGGGCATCAGCGGCATCTTCACCAGCGGCCACGCGACGATGTCCACGCCCACGCAGAACAGGACGAAGGCCGTCCACGTAATCGCCACGGACGGCACCAGCGCCGCCAGGCTCTTGCCCGTCACCAGCTCCGCCGCCGTCACGGGCGAGGCCAGGAGCGGCTCCAGCGTGCGCCGCTCCTTCTCCCCCGCCACGCTCTGGGACGCGATGAGGATGGGCACGAACACCGGCATCACCAGGAACATGCCGAACCAGTCGGTGAGCGTCTTGTCGATGAGGAAGCGCGCGGCGCTGGCGCCCAACGGCAGCGTGGGGTCGTAGAAGAGCGCCACGCTGCGCAGGTCCGCGTGGTCTGGCGTGCGCACGTACGTCCACACCACGCCAATGGGCACCAGCACCATGACGGCCGGGAGCACCATCATGGACACCAGCAGGCCCACGTTTTTTCGCAGGTCCAGGAAGTCCTTCCAGAACACCGCCAGGGCCCGCTTCGGACGGAACGCCATGGGCTACCCCCTCCCTTCGCGCAGCAGCTCCAGATAGACCTCTTCCAGGGGACGCTGGGTGGGCACCGCGCTGTGCACCCGCGCGCCCGCCCCCACCAGGCACGCCACCACGTCGGGCGCCTGCGCATCGTCCGCCAGCATCACCCGCAGCTTCGGCCCTTCGGCCAGCACGTTGGGCGCGAAGGGCAACTGGGCCAGCGCGAGACAAAAGCGCTCCGCCTCCCCTTCCACGCGAACCTCCAGCGCCTGCCCCGCGTGCCGCAGCTCGCGAACCGGGCCCATGGCCAGCAGGCGGCGCTTCACCACCGCCACGCGCTCACACAGGCGCTCCACCTCCGCCAGGTTGTGCGAGCACAGGACGATGGTGCGCCCCTCCGACGCCAGCTCCGCCACGGCGTCACGCACGGTGCGCGCGGACTCCGGGTCCAAGCCGCTGGTGGGCTCGTCCAGGAAGATGACCTTCGGGTCGTGCACCAGCGTCCGGACGATGGCCAGCTTCTGCCGCATCCCCTTGGAGAAGCCGCCCACCGGCTCCTCCTCGCGCCCACCCAACCCGAAGCGCTCCAGGTAGTGCCGGGCCCGAGGCCAGGCCGCGGCTTCGTCCAGCTCATGCAGCTTCATGAAGAAGCGCAGGTTCTCCCGCGCGGTGAGCCTGTCGTAGAGGCCGGGCTGCTCGGTGAGCAGGCCCACCACCTTGCGCAGCGGCTCGCCGTCGCGGTCCACCCGGTGGCCCCACACGGTGGCCTCGCCCTCGGTGGGCTGAAGCAGCCCCGTGAGCATGCGCACCGTCGTCGTCTTCCCCGCGCCGTTGGGCCCCAGCAGGCCGAATACCTCGCCGGGCCGCACGTGGAAGGACAACGCCTCCACGGCCACCCGGTCTCCGAAGCGCTTGCCCAGGTCCTGGACGTGGATGCCGCTCAATCGATGGTCACCAGGACGAACTTGTTGTTGATGTCGCGGTCCACCGGCGTGACGACCTTGTCCGAGCCCACCGCGGTGCGCAGCAGGTTGAGCCGGTTGTGCTCCACCAGGGCCCACTCACGACCCGGCCGCTGCGCCAGGGCGCGCATGCGCGCGTTCGCGTCCGACACGCGGTACTGCTCCACCGTGTTCTGCGAGTAGAACGTCTCGCCGCGCCAGTTCATCATGTACGCGACGATGGGCTCGCCCGCCTGACGCTGCGCGTAGTAGCGCCAGAAGAGGTCGCGCTGCGTCCAGTGGTGGGACAGGTCCACCCAGTGGCTCCAGTTGAACCAGAGGGCCATGCCCGCCGCGAGCACCCAGAAGGTGCCGAACAGCATCGCCCGCGCTCGCATCAGCGACGCCACCACCGCCATGCCGCCCGCCACCGCGAAGGTGAAGCCCAGCGTCTTCTTGATGTTGACGGGCTCCGACAGCGCCTTGAGCAGCGAGTCCTCCGCCGCCGGCTGGCGGAAGCCCCGCACCGCGAACGCGATGCCCACCACCGCCAGCACGCCGGCCAGTGTCTGGAGCGACGCGCGCCCCTCCGCGCCCGGCCGCATGGACTCCCATGCCAGATAACCAGCCACCGCCAGCACCGCTACGCCCACCAGCGCCTTGGCGGACACCTGGGCCTGGGCGCTCACCGCGCCCAGCGTCGCCACGCCGCCCAGGAGCAGCATCAACGCCACGGCGCGCGCGCTCGGCGTCGTCCGCGCCCGCCCCTTCGCGGAGAAGGCATCGAAGGACAGGTAGACGCCGAAGGCCAGCAGCACCAGCGTCACCAAATCTCCCGTCCACAGCGAGCGCGAGGTGAAGAACGCGATGGGCTTCGTCACCAGGTCCTGCGGATAGGTCCGGTCGTAGTTGTAGACGAACAGGTCGGTGAAGATCTTCGGGTTCTCCGCGATGTTCTTCCCCACCAGGACGAAGAGCAGGAACCCGAAGATGAGGCTCACCGCGTGCGCGGAGATGCCCTCCTCCCACAGCCGGTCGATGAAGAGCGCCAGGAGGACGGCCACGCCCGGCAGCACCGGGAAGACGTAGTGGTGGAACTTGGTGGCGCTGGACGACAGCAGCCAGAAGGAGAAGGCCACCCACAGCACCGCGATGATGGCCAGGTGGTCCGCCGCCTTCTCCGAGCGAAGCTTCAGCCGCGCCACCACCGAGAAGGCGCCGGGCAGCAGCGCCACCCAGGGGAAGATGGCGAAGCCCCCCTGCTCGATGAAGTAGATGAACGTGCCACCCGGCGTGGTGGTGTGCACGCCCGCCGTGAGGCGGTTGAGGTGGTCGTGGACGAAGAAGCGGTACCAGAAGAGCTTGCCCTCATCGTCCACGGAGCCGAAGAGGGACAGCGTCAGGTACCAGGGGCCCGCCACCGCGAAGAACACCAGGATGCCCGTGCCCAGGTGCATCTTGAACATCTGCCCCCACAGCACGGGCATGGGCTGACGGCCCTCGCGCACGTCCTTGCGGAAGCGGGACTGCGTGAGCCACTTCAGGTGTGCGTCCAGGCTGTCGCTGTCCCAGGGAATGACGGACAGGGCCGCGTACAACACCAGGATGACGGCGGGCAGGCCCACGCCCAGCAGGCCCTTGGCCAGCGCGGACAGGCCGGCGAAGAAATAGAAGCCGTACCACCAGGCGGCGCGGTGCTTCGTCGTCGCATCCAGTTGGCCGATGAGCGCGCACGCCATGGCGCAGATGAAGGTGGTGACGAAGGGCGTGTCCGTCACCGTCTGCCGCGTGAGCAGGAAGTACAGCGGCATGGTGGCCAGCACGAAGCCGGTGGCCAACCCCGCGCGCCGGGACACCACGCGTGCCACCGCCAGTGACAGCAGCGCCACCGCGGTGATGCTCAGGAGCGCGAAGGGCATCCGCATGCCCCACTCCGTATAGAGGCCCAGCATCCCACCCGGGTTCGCCGCGCCCACCACGTTCATGCCCAGCGCCTGCATCCACATCGTGAGCGGCGGCTTGGAGAAGAACCACGAGCTTTCCCAGAAGGGATACACGTAGTCCTGGCGGACAATCATCATCCGCGCGACTTCGCCGTAGTGCGTCTCCCAGGGGTCCCAGAGCCCCACCGCGCCCAGGTAGGGAAGGAAGAGCAGGGCCGCGAAGCCCGCCGTGGCCGTCACGACGCGCAGACTGAGGGACAGCTCCAGCCACCGCTTCGCCCACTTCGCCTGGAAGAAGTCCTTGCCGAGGATGGCCTCGGCGAAAGTCTGCTCCCGCTGCTGTTCGACTTCGCTCTCCACGGACTGAAGCTCCTTGAGTCGTTCCGGGCGGTGGGCGGCCCACCCTCGGCAGGACGCGGCGTTATATCCCCGCGGCCCCCTCCGGTCGACCACCGCCAACGGCCTCCGCCGTGAGCCAGACTGCGCGCCGCTGTGCAGGGAGATGTACACGACAGGGGCGCCAACCCCGCGAAAGCATGGCTCCTTGGCAGAGGCACGGCGCTTGAAACGCCCGGGGCCGGCGGTGCTTCCCGAGGCCGACGGGAAATGGCCGCCGAGGAGACATCATGCTCGCCCCCGCAGTGTCCCTGGCTTGCGCCCTCTTGCTCGCGCAGCCAGGGAACGAGGCCCCCGTCCTTCAGCCGCCCACCACCCCGCTTCCAGCCCAGGCGTGGCACGCCCCCACGGTGTGCTTGCGGCTGCCACCGACGAATAACGTTCCCTCCGGCGAGTGGCGGGCCCAGTGTGACGACACCGCCCAGGCGTGCCGGGTGTCCCCGTTGAGGGAGCTGGACGCCGAGGGCGTGGAGACGGACCGGCTGCAAGCGCGGGTGACGACCTGCTCCATCGCGTTCGATGAGGAAACAGCGGAGCGGGTGAAGGGTTATCGAATGGAGCCGGCCCGCGCGGCGGCCCCACCCGGCTGGTACCGCGACGAGCGCGGGCGGGTGATGCAGTTCAACTTCGACCTGAACCGGCGCGTCTGGCTCGGAGGCGCATGGGCGCCTCTGTGGCATGACGGCCAGGTGCAGGGTCGCATGCGCGCCGACTTCGGCATCGCGGTGGAGGCACCGTCCCACCGGGGGAAGCGGCTGCACCGGCTCCGCTTCCTGGAGACGGAGCTGCACCTGGGCGTGCCCTCGCTCGACCTGACGGCGGCGCGTTACGACTTCAGCGTCGAGCGCGACGACCCGCTCTTCCGCGTGACGACCTTCTTCGGCAAGCCGCGGCGGCATGACCTCCACCTCAACCTGGGCTTGTGGATGGAGACGCTCCGCGTGGAGGAGCTCGAACGCGGCGGAGAAGTGGGGCGCTTCCTCACCTGGGGCACGCTCCACGCCACGGTGGACCTGTGGCATTCGAAGGACCTGGTGTCCTACGTGCGCGTGCGCGCCGGTCCATCCTTCGAGCGGGACTACGCGAATGGCTTCAACACCTTCGTCCCTGGCGCGGCGCTCGAAGCAGACCTGACGCTGGACCAGGACGGCTTCCACCACCTGCGGCTGGGAGTGGAGGCGGAGAAAGTGTTGCTGGCCCCGGCCGTCGTGGGCCGCCCGCTGAGGCCGGAGCGGCTGCGGCTCCAGGCCGGCTACGAGGTCATCATCCTGGCCATCAACGACCAGCCGTTGAGCCTGCTCGTGGATGGCCGCGGCATGAAGCGTGGCGACATCGCGGGCGTCCCCGAGCAGTGGGAATGGTCCGCGTCCGCGGGCCTGCGCTTCTCCCTCTGGGCTCCCGCGCGCCGCTCCGCGCCCATGGCCACGTCCGTGAAGGAGTAGGCCTCCATGCTGATGCTCGGACTGGCGCTGCTGCTGGCCACTGCCGCGGACATGCCGCGGGGCGTGCCCGATGACGACGCCTGCGTGGCCCTGGACGAACGCGGTGAGCGCTACCCCATCTGCTTCGACCCTGGCGACGGCTTCGTGGTGGGCATGCACACGCGGCTCAGCGGCTCGGCGATGGCGCAGGCCGTGCGCACGGGCGTGCACATCCGAAGCGGACGCAGCAGCCGGAGCAAGGGCTCACCCTGGTTCAACAACCACCGCCTGCTCGGTCTGGAGGCGTGGGATGGAGAGCAGCGTGGTCTCACCTTCACGGCGTATGACGGGACGCTGCGCCGGCACCTGGAGGAAGGCTTCATCCTGGTGCCCACGGCGCGGCCAGCGCGCATTCCCTTCCCCTTCGACGTGACGGTGGCGCTGCGACTGGGACACCTGGAGCGCCGCGTCTGGGAGGGCCCCGGTTGGACCTTGGAAACGGGACGGCTGGGCCTGCTGCTGGACCCGATGCGCGCGGAGACGGAGCGGGTGTGGTTCGGCGTGGGGCCCGTCGCCGGGCACGCGGTGCGGCGTTCCCGGGAGGGCGTCTCGCACACGGTGGCGCCCTTCACCGAGCTGATGTTCGACGCGGGCGTGGAGTCACGGGACGGACTGTGGGCCCTGCGAGCATCGGGGCTCGCGGGCTGGAGCATCGGAATCGAGCGAGGGCTGCACTTCCGCGCCAGGACGGACGTGGGCCTGGAGCGCGTCGTGCTCGCGGTGGCGGACCAACCCGTGGTGCTCCAGGTGAGCGGGGCCTATGTCCACCGGGACGCGGGGCTGGACCGGCGCAGTGAGTGGACCGCGAACGTCGGGCTCGCGGTCCGAGTTTTCGGCGCCCGATGATGCGAACAACGACTTCCTGCTCAAGGACGAAGACTGAAGCCTGTCGCTCGGGCGCTCCCCCCAAGGAGCGCCCAGCGCTGGCTCACTTCGGCTCTGTCGGCGTGACGGCGCCGTTCAACACGTTCACGAGCGTCGCCCCCAGCGCCACAGGCGGGTAAGGCACCGCGGAGAGAACAGAGGTCGCCGAGTCGATGACCGCGTGCGCCTTCTGCGACGGCGTGGACGTCGGGTTGGTGAACACGTCCCGCGTGTTGGACAACGAGGACAGCGTGCTGAAGACGTTCAGGAACGGCACGGCCTTGCCCACCGTCTTCGCGACGGTCGTCGAGGGCATCGACGAAGGCATGTTGCCCTGCAGCCCATCCTTGATGACGCGGACGCCCGACTCGAAGGTGTCCGCCACGTTGATGGCGTTGTTCGCCGTGCCGGACATGCTGCCCACCTGGCTCATCACCGAGTGCGGCGGCGTCTGGACCTGCTCCGGTGTCCCGCTCTTGCCTCCCACGCTCTTCGCGCCGGTCGCTCCAAGCTGAAGTGCGTTGACGGTCCGGTCCCCGATTTCCACCCCGGTGGCGCCCAGATTGATGGGCGGCTTGCTGGGCGAAACAGTCGGCTTTCCAAAAATCCTCGTCATGGTGTCCCCCCTCTGCGTGTGCCTTCGGCCTACATTGGGGTTATCTGCGACGATTCTCAGGAGTTTCGCCTACATTTTCCGACCTGGGTTTCAGCGATGCGGCGCAGCCTCCAGCACCGTCCGCAGCGCGAGTTCCGCCGCGCGCAGTCGGGCATCCTGAGGGTCCACCCGGCGCGCTTCCACCAGGCGCTCCAGGGCCCGCTCGACGTTGCCGCGTGACAGCTCACAGCGCACACCCGCCTCCAACGCGCCCGTGTCCCAAGGCCCGTACACCCGCGCCTCCGCGGCGGCGTGACACCCTTCCTCCACGCGCGATGCCTCCAGGAACGCGCGCGCCAGTTCGACACGCGTCTCCACATGAGCGGGCGCCAACCGCACGGACTCGCTCAACGGCGCCACTGCTTCCTTGGGAAGGCCCAGGCGGCGCAGCACTCCGCCCAATGCGCGCAACGGTCCCGGCGCCCCCGGAACGAGCAGCGCTCTAGCCCGCGCCTCGCGTAGGACGGACGGCTCGTCGAAGCGGACCTCCGCCACCATCCGGTCCACCACCTCGCGATAGGCGGGGTACGCCGCGGGCCAGGTGAACACCAGCCGGTACACCCACTCCCCCCGTGGCACGAAGAGCGCCATCAGGTGAGTGGGCCCCCCTGGCCCCTCCAACTCCGCATGCAGCCGCTGCGCGCTCCGCCCGCCCACGCGCGCCGCCACCGGCTCCGTCACCTTCAGCGTCCGCCCCTCGGGGCTCGGAGCGCCCTGAACCAGCACCTCCTGCTGGAACTGCCGCGCCTGGACCGAGCCGTCTCCTGGCTCCCCCGCCTCGATGGCCTCCGCCGAGAAGGTCGCGCGGCCACGCCCCGGCAGTCCGTTGGAGAAGGCCCGCCGGCCCTGCCCGTCCACGTCGCCCCGCCAGTCGCGCGGCAGGGCCACGGAGAGGCCAAAGCCGTCATCCCGCTCCATGCGCCAGACGGAGCGCTCCGCAACCACGCCCCCCGTCACCACCACCGCCGCCACCACCATCCCCACCGGGCGCAGCCAGCCCGTGTCCGGGTGCCAGCGCGGCTCCAGGAAGACGCCGGCCAGCAGCCCCGCGAGCAAACCGCCCAGGTGCCCCGCGTTGTCCACGCCTACCGACGTCCACCCCATCCATAGGAAGACGAGCACCGTGGGCACCGCGGCCTCGCTGGACATCCACCGCGCCGGCAGCTTCGCCCGGTGACGCCGGCCCAGGACAAGCAGCGCACCCACACAGGCATACACGAGCCCAGAAGCCCCCACGCTCACGCCCCCGGAGCTGCCGAGCGAGCCCGCCATGGTGGCCAGCCCCGCCGCCACCAGCAGCGCTGCGTAGTCCCGGCGTCGGCACAGGCGCTCCAGGCCGCTTCCCGCCGCCAACAGCACCAGGACATTGAGCGCCAGGTGGGGGAAGTCCCGGTGCAGGAAGTGGGCGGTGACGAGCCGCCAGACCTGGCCCGCGTCCACCACCAGAGGCCCCGCCTTCGCGCCCCACCGCAGCAGGGTGTCCAGCCCCACCGGCCCCGCGGCTCGCGCCGCGCCGTGGATACCCACCAGCACGGTGGCGAGGATCAACGTGAGCCAGGGCGCCCCCCCAAGTCGCATTCCACCGGCCGATTGACCGATGGACAACAGCCTCGGCTGCCCCTCTTCCTCGGGAGAAAGTCGTGTCTTTTGAGGGGGATACATGGCTTGTACAGGGAAAGGCCGTTCTGCTATGACTGTACGCGGATCGGACCCGTGCTGAAGCTCATCATCGAAGACGACGAGGGGCGCAAGACCGTTGTTCCTTTCGTGCGTGACGAGATCACCATCGGCCGTCAGGAGGGAAACACCATCCGCCTGACGGAACGGAATGTGTCTCGCCGTCACGCACGATTGGTGCGACTCAATGGCCACGTCGTAGTGGAAGACCTGGGGAGCTATAACGGCACCCGGATCAACGGCGAGCGAATCGCGGGTCAGTCGCCCCTGAAAGAGGGTGACCTGGTCCAGATTGGCGACTACGACCTCGCGCTCCAAGCGGAGGGCGCGGCCAATGCCGTAGGCCCCATCACCACCAAAGTGCCCGCCCGCCGGCCGGAGCCCGAGCCGGAGGAGGACGACTCCGACGACGACGAGCCGGAGGAGAGCGAGCACACCCCGCCCTCCCTCAGCGCCGCGGACGCGCGCCGTCACTCCACCTCCATCATCCGGTTGGACCAGGTGGAGGCGGATCGGCCGCGCAAGGTGCTGGACGTGCCTGCCGAGGACGCTCCCCGCCTGCTCGTGCTGTCTCCGGACGAGCTCAAGGGCCAGGAGTTCGCCTGCATCCGCACGGAGCTGCGGATCGGCCGCACCGACGACAACGACATCACCTTGGATCATCGGTCGCTGTCGCGCACCCACGCCAAGCTCGTCCGCGAGGACGCAGGCGAGTGGCGCGTCATCGACATGCAGTCCGCCAACGGGATGACGGTCAACGGTGAGAGCTACGCACAGGCCACGCTCGCCACCGGTGACATCATCGAACTGGGGCACGTGAAGCTGCGCTTCGTCAGCGCCGGTGACGCGTCGGACGACGTGGCCGCGGGTGGTGGCTCGCGCTCGAAGCTGCCCCTGGTGGCGAGCCTCGCGGCCCTGCTGCTCGGCGGAGGCGGCGGAGCCTTCTGGTACATGAACCAGCAGGGCACCCAGCCGACGGCGCCCCCCGTCATCGCGCACACGCCCACGCCCCCTCTGGACGAGGATCCGCCGCCGGCCATCGAGGAACAGGCCGCGGCCAACGACACCCCGCCCACGACGGCAGCCGCGGCGGCGCAGACGCCTGAAACGCCTCCGCCCCCACGTGGCCCCTCCATGGAGGAGCAGCGCGCGGTTGCTGACAAGGCGATTGCGGCGCGTGACTTCGACACGGCCGTGGACGCGCTGGAGCGCATCAAGGATGCCAACGGCCAGCGCCCCCGTGACGTGGAGACCCGGCTCGACGAGGCGCGCGCCGAGCAGTTGATGAAGCGGCGGCTCGATGACGTCCGCAACGCCCTGGGCGACGGCAAGCTGCCGGAGGCCGAGGAAGCCTTGCGCGAGAGCGCCGCCACCAAGGCGTTCGCCAAGGAGTACGCGGCGCTGAAGACACAGGTCGCCGAGGCCCGGAAGAAGGCAGCTCCGCCCGCCGCGGTTCCCTCCTCCGGCACGGAGAAGGCGCCGCCCGCCGCGCAGTCCGCGGCGGCCAAGGCCCAGGCGGACGGCTTCGAGCACATCAAGGGTCTGCGCTACCGGCAGGCCATCGAGCAGCTGAACAAGTGCCTCGAGTTGGAACCCACCCGCGCCGAGTGCCACCTCTACCTCGGGTCCGCCTACGCGAATGACAACCAGCCCGAGAAGGGCGCGGTTCACTACAAGCGATTCCTGGAACTTGCGCCCAATCACGCGTACTACGAGCGCGTGAAGGGTTTGGTCGAGAGTTACGAGAATCCCAAGAAGTAGTGGTCTGCCGGAATCACCCTCGCCCCCCGGGGGTATTCCGGTCCCATGGCACTGAACTGCAGCGAGGAGACGCTGTGCAGATTCGCATCCTGGTAGTTGATGATGAGCAGGACAACTGCGACTACCTCAAGCTGGTCCTGACCCGTGAAGGCTACGAGGTCGTGACCACGACGGACCCCACCCAGACGGTGGAAATCCTCCGGGGCTCCGACTTCCACCTCGTCATCCTCGACATGATGATGCCGCAGATGTCGGGCACCGAGGTGCTGGAGCAGATTCGCAAGTACGACACGGACGTGGCCGTCATCGTCGCCACCGCGTACCCCACGGTGGACACGGCGGTGGCCTCGCTCAAGGCGCAGGCTTCCGACTACGTCAAGAAGCCCATGGAGCCGGAGCAGTTCATCACCGCGGTCCGCAACGCCCTCCAGAAGAAGGGCTTGTCCCAGGACCCGGAGGCGGACCTGCACCGCGCCATTGGCCGCACCATCCGCGACGCACGCAAGACGCAGGAGCTCACGCTCAAGCAACTGGCGCGGCGCACGGGCCTGTCGGTGTCGCTGCTGTCGCAGATTGAGCGCGCGGAGTCCTCCGCCTCCATCTCCTCGCTGTACAAGATTGCCTCGGCCCTGCAACTGCGCATGGGCGAGCTCTTCGGCGATACCTGATGTCGCCGTGGCAGTGCCCCGCCGGCCGCCCTGACTAGCGGCCGGAGAAGCGGGGCGGGCGCTTTTCAAGGAAGGCCGCCCGCCCCTCCTTCGCGTCCTCGCTCCCGAAGGCCGCCGCGCGCAAGCCGCGCAGCCGCGCCCGGTCCGCCTCCTCCAACGGGGCCCGAGCCAGGCGCCCGAAGGACTCCTTCATCCCCGACACCGCCAGCGGTGCATGGCCGGCCAGGGTGGCGCACAGCGCCAGCGCGCGCGTCTCCGCGTCCGCCAGGCAGTCATCCAACAGCCCCCACTCCAGCGCCTCCCGCGCGCTCAGCTTCCGCGCCGCGAGGAAGAGCTGCTTGGCGCGCGCCACGCCCACCAGCCGCGCGGCACGGGCCAGCCCCTCCGGGGAGTAGACGATGCCCAGCTTCGCTGGGGGCATGAGGAAGACGGCGTTGGGCGTGCCAATGCGGAAGTCGCACGAGGCCGCCAGGTCGAAGCCGGCGCCCACCGCCGCGCCCTCCACCAGCGCCACACTGGGCGCGGGATGGGACTCCAGCTTCAACAGGCACTCCACCAGCAAGTCATCCGGCAGCCGTCCGCCCGCGCCCGGCGGGCCCAGGTGCGTCAAGTCATAGCCGGAACAGAAAGCCCCGCCCGCGCCGCGCACCAGCAAGGCGCGCACATGCGGGGCGGGCTCCAGCGCCGCGTCCAGCCGCGCCAGAAGGCCGTCATCGAGCGCGTTGCGGCGAGCCGGGTTGGACAGCGTCAACACCCGGACCCCGTCGTCGCGGTCCTCGACGTTCAGCGAAGCACCTGTCGCGACGACGGGCTCCACTGCTAGCCGAGCACCACGAGGACATCGCCCTCGTTGACCGACTGCGCCTCCTTCACCCGAATCTCCTTCACCGTCCCGCCATCCTCTGCCTCCACGGGCATCTCCATCTTCATGGATTCGAGGATGACGAGCGTGTCGCCCGCGTTGACCTGCTGGCCGACCTGAACCTCAATCTTCCACACCGTGCCGGTGATGTGCGCCGCTACGTCCGCCATGAATCCGTGCCTCCTCAGGGGTGGTTGGGGCTGGAGCGGGCCCCGCTACGCCGGCTTGGCGTGGTGCTCCAGGAAGTTCGTGTCCAGCTCGCCGGCCTGGAAGGCCGCATCCTGCACGATGCGCAGGTGGAGCGGGATGTTCGTCTTGATGCCTTCGATGCGGAACGACTGGAGCGCCGTCACGGAGCGCTCAATCGCCTGCGCCCGCGTCTCACCGGTGACGATGAGCTTGGCAATCATCGGGTCGTAGTTCGGCGTGACGGTGTTGCCCTCGCCGTAGCCCGCGTCCAGCCGGACGCCCTCGCCCGTGGGCGGCTGGAACACCTTCAGCGGCCCGGGAGACGGGAAGAACTTCACCGGGTCCTCGGCGTAGATGCGGAACTCCAGCGCCGCCCCGCGCCGCTTCACGTCCTCCTGCTTCACCGTGAGGCGCTCGCCCGCGGCGATGCGCAGCTGCCAGCCGATGAGGTCCAGCCCCGTGGTCAGCTCCGTCACCGGGTGCTCCACCTGGAGGCGGGCGTTCATCTCGATGAAGTAGACCTCACCGTCCGAGTAGAGGAACTCCACCGTGCCGGCGTTGGCGTAACCAAAGGCCTTCGCCGCGGCCACCGCGGCCGTGAAGAGCTTCTGCGCCAGCTCCGGGTTGCGCCCGTCCGCGAACAGCACGGAGGGGGCTTCCTCCACCACCTTCTGGTGGCGCCGCTGGATGGAACATTCCCGCTCCAGACAGTGGATGAGGTGGCCGTGCTGGTCCCCCAGAATCTGGACCTCGATGTGCCGGGGCGCCGGGAAGTAGCGCTCCACGTACACGCCTTCCTTGCCGAAGGCGGCCTTCGCCCGGTCCGTGCACTGGCGGTAGACCTTCTCCATCTCCGCGGCGTTCCTGGCCACCGCCATGCCAATGCCGCCGCCGCCGCTGGCCGCCTTGACGAGCACCGGGTAGCCGATGCGCTCGGCCTCCGCCAGCGCGCTGGCCACGTCGGGCACCACGCCCTCGCTGCCGGGCACCACGGGGACCCCCGCGGCGGACACCAACTTTCGGGCCTGGCTCTTGTCCTTCATCCGCGCCATGGCCTCCGGCGGCGGTCCCACGAAGATGAGCCCCGCGTCCGCGCAGGCCTGGGCGAACTCGCCGTTCTCCGACAGGAAGCCGTAGCCCGGGTGGATGGCCTGCGCACCCGTCTGCTTCGCGGCTTCCAGGATGGCGGCGGTATTGAGGTAGCTGTCCTTGGCCGGCGCGGGGCCGATGCGCACCGCCTCGTCGGCCTCCTTCACGAAGGGCAGCTCAGCGTCCGCGTCCGAATAGACGGCGACCGTCTTGAGCCCCATGCCCCGGGCCACCACGCCGATGCGGCGGGCAATCTCTCCCCGGTTGGCGATGAGCAGCTTCTGGAACATGGCGAAACCCCTGGGGTGCGGGTGCGAAAGGGCGGCGAACCTAACCCTCGCTCCCTCCCAAGACAAGGGTGCGAACGGACGTGCAACAGGTCCCTACAGTCCAGTAAATTTGCGGGTCTACGAGGCGGTGTCGTACCTTGTTCCCCGTGACGCCCCCCACCTCCTCAAGCCCTGGCGGCGTGGTCAATCTGCACCACGCGCGGCGCGCCAAGCGCCTGGACCTCTACCGTGGCCGGCACACGGACCGCGTGCGCTTCGTGCGCACCACGCTCGAGACGTTGACGCAGAGCGGCACCCTCTTCACCGAGGAGGGCACGCGCCGCGGCCTCTCCCTGCTGAAGGCGCTCCAGTTGCTGCAGCGGGCCCACGCGCGCCTGGAGGAAGTGTCCGGCGACGGCGTGCTGCCCGCGGCCCGGCTCCCGGAGCGCGTGGACGCGCTCTATTCGGAAGTCGACGGCCTCTTCGCCCGCGCGGACACCCTGTCCGCACGCGACGAAGCCAGCGTGGCCCAGCTTCCCGCTCGCTGAGCCCCGCGTCTCCCCTGCCCCTTACGGCAGTTCCGTCTGGCCCTGCCGCCGCAGGAAGGTGGGGATGTCGAACTGGTCCTCGTCCAGCGGCAGCGGCGCGTCCTTCACCACCGCGGTGCGGGCGCTCACCGACTTGGCGCTCTCCACGGTCAGGGGCCGCGAGCCGCTGCCCTTCGTGGGCACCAGGCTGGCGACTTCCTCGCGCGCGTTCGCGAGCACGGACGGCGCCGGACGCGACAGCGGCACCTGCACCACCGGCGCCACCGTGCGGACCTTGGGCGCGTCGCGGTGCACGAAGCCCGTGGCGATGATGGTGATCTTCACCTCATCCGAGATGTTCTCGTCGATGAGCGAGCCGAAGATGATTTCCGCCTCGCTGTCGGCGGCGTCGTGCACCAGCGTCAGGGCCTCGTTGACCTCCTGCAGGGTCATGTCGCGGCCACCGGTGATGTTGATGAGCAGGCCCGTGGCGCCGTCGATGGTGACGTCCTCCAGCAGCGGGCTGGCGATGGCCTGCTGCATGGCAATCAGCGCGCGCTTGTCACCGGTCGAGTTGCCCGTGCCCATGAGCGCGATGCCCTTGTCGCTCATGATGGTCTTCACGTCGGCGAAGTCGACGTTGATGTAACCGTGGTACTGGATGAGGTCGCTGATGCCCTGCACGGCGTTCAGCAGGACCTCGTCCGCGCGCTTGAAGGTCTCCAGCAGCGGCATCGGCTCGTTGGAGAGCGACAGCAGGCGCTGGTTCGGAATGGTGATGAGCGTGTCCACCGCGGCCTTGAGCTCCACGATGCCCTGCTCGGCCTGCTTGCGGCGCTTGTTGCCCTCGAAGAGGAAGGGCTTGGTGACGACGCCCACCGTGAGGCAACCCAGGCTCTTGGCGATGTCCGCGATGATGGGCGCGGCGCCCGTGCCGGTGCCGCCGCCCATGCCGGCGGTGACGAACACCATGTCGGCGCCCTCGAGCACCGCGGCAATCTGGTCACGCGACTCCAGGGCGGCCTCGCGGCCCATCTCCGGGTTGGCGCCCGCGCCCAGGCCCTTCGTCAGCGTCTGGCCCAGCTGAAGCCGGGTGGGCGCCTTGCTCGCGGCGAGCGCCTGGACATCGGTGTTGGCGGCGATGAAGTCCACCCGGTCCAGCTTGGACAGGATCATCGTATTGACGGCGTTGCAGCCGGCCCCACCCGCCCCGACGACCCGAATCTTGGCGGCCTGCTTGTTCTGATCGAACTGGTCCATGGTGGTCCTCTCGCCCGGAGTCGCACGATGCAGCGCGCGTGCTCCCAACCCCCACAATCATCAGCAAGTCCCACGCTTTGGCAAGTATTCCGCTACGAGCCTGTAGCGGGATGCTGCGCGTCTGAGTCCTGACGCGCACTTACGCCAATGCATGGACGTGCAGGCGTGCGACGCGGTGGGTGAACTTCGCCCCTTGACTCGCGATACACGGCACTGCTTGGCGGGTGGGGCGCAGCATGCCCCAAAAAACGACGGGTGGCCCCGAAATCTCTTTCGGAGCCACCCTCGCTGAAATCACCCGGTGTGTTTCACCAGGGAATCAGAGCCAGTGGGTCAGCGCGCCTCGCGTTCCACTTCCACCTTCCCCACGCGAAGGATGGTGAACCCCACGCGGCGGTTGTTCTCACGGCCCTTCGCCGTCTTGTTGGTGTCCACCGGCTTCGTCTCGCCGTAACCCACCGCCTCCATGCGGCCCTCGGCGATGCCCTCCTTCACCAGGAAGGCGCGCACGTTGTTCGCGCGGCGCTGCGACAGGTCCAGGTTCTTCGCGTCATTGCCCTGGTCGTCCGTGTGGCCCTCGATGCGGACCAGTTCCACCTGCGGGTTGGCCCGCAGCACCGCGGCCACCTGCTTCAGCAGCGGGTGCGAACGGGCCAGGATGACGTCCTTTCCAGTGGCGAAGTAGACCTTCTCCAGGATGACGATGCGCTCGCCATCGACGAGCACCTTCACCTTGCCCTTGTCGGGGCAACCGTCCTCGTCCTGGAAGCCATTGATGGTCTCCGGCTCGTTCGGGCACTTGTCCTCGGCGTCGGGGATGCCGTCCCGGTCGTTATCCGGGTCCGGGCAGCCGTCCTCGTCCTGGAAGCCGTCCTTGTCCTCAGGGTCGTTGGGGCAGCGATCATCCGGATCCATGATGCCGTCGCCATCCGTGTCCACCGGCGGCGGAGGCGGCGCCACATCCGGGCAGCCATCCGTGTCCTCGAAGCCGTTGACCGTCTCGGGCTCGTTCGGGCACGTGTCCGCCGTGTCGGGGATGCCGTCCGCGTCGTTGTCCGGGTCCGGGCAGCCGTCCTCATCCTGGAAACCGTCCTTGTCCTCGGGCTCCGTCGGGCAGGCGTCGTCGATGTCCAGGATGCCGTCGCCGTCCGTGTCCACCGGCGCGACCTGCTTCGGCTCACGAGACGGCTCCGGGCTGTAGCTGAAGCCCGCGAGCAGCCGGAAGCCCGGCGTGCCGTAGCCGCGGGTGAGCCCCGGCCCACCGCCCACGTGCGCGGAGAAGCCGCCCAGCGCGCGGTACTTCAGCGCCGCCAACAGCTCCAGCGGGCGCTCCTCGGTGTCCTGCTGCTCCAGGTTCACCGCGCCCACCAGCGTGGCCGCGAGCGCCAGCGGCACCTCGCTCACCGTGAAGGGCAGCTCGGCGCCCACGCCGTAGGACACCGCGTTGCCCAGGTTCAGGTTGCGCAGCTGCTGCTTCTCCCGGAAGTCCACGCCCACGTTGGCGGCCACGCGAAACCGCTCGCCGTATTCGGCCACCAGGCGCGGCTGCACGCCCACGCCCGAGCCCCCGAGGAAGTCGGAGCCGCCGCCCGTGGGCAGCACCACCGGCACCGTCAGGGCCAGGCCGAAGGAGCCCTCCTCCAGGAGGCGGGCCTTGGGCACCAGGCGCAGGTCACCGATGCCGCCCGAGCCCACGCCCTGGGCGAAGGACGGGTCCACCATGGGCGCCGCCTGCGAACGCTGGAGCGTCACCGGCAGCAGCACGCCGAGCTCGAAGCGGTCGAAGAGGCCCACCGAGCCCATCAGGTCCACACCCACCTGGCTGCGCACCAGCGCGGTGATGAACCGGCCCGAGCGTGGGTCCATGAAGTTGAGCGGCTTGTCCGCGTAGTTGACGGACACGCCCACGTTCCAACCCAGGTGGGAATGCACCTGGGCGCTCTGGACGCCCAGGATGTCCTTCGAGCTCGGCCCCGGCTTGTACTGCTGCACGTCGATGGACTGGGACGCGGACAGCGTGGGCACCTGCGCCACGGCCGGCCGCGAAACCATCAGGACCGCCAGCGCCAGCACGGCGGCGGCCACAGGGGCCCCACCGGCCCGCCCCGCCGAGCGGCGGAAGCGGCCCAGCAGGGGCAGCCCGAGCAGCAGCAGCGCCAGCGGAGCGAAGGTGCCCGCCCCGCTCGTGCTGCACCCACGGCCGGAGATGACGAAGTCGTCGTTGCCGTCCAGCGGGTTGGTCCCGCCGGTGACTTCCTCGCCGTCGTTCACGCCGCCGCCGTCCGTGTCGGCGTTGTTCGGGTCCGTCTCGCCGTTGTCGAAGGAGCCGTTGCGGTTGGCGTCCTCCGCGCCATCCAGCAAGCCGTCGCCGTCCGTGTCCGGGTTCAGCGGGTTGGTGGGGTTGGAGCCACGCACCTCCACGCCGTCCGTCAGGCCGTCAGCGTCCGTGTCCGGGTTGTTCGGGTCCGTCTCCGTGCTGTCGACGCGGCCGTCGTGGTTGGCATCCTCCTCGCCGTCCAGCAGGCCGTCACCGTCCGTGTCCGGGTTCTTCGGATCGGTGGTGGTGCTCGGGTCCGCGTCCGGACGGAAATTGGGCGAGGTGCGGTCCGTGTCCGCCGGAGCGCTCTCCAGCGTCACGCCCATCTCCGTGCCGTCCAGGATGCCGTCGTTGTCGCTGTCCGGGTCCAACGCATCGATGAGGCCGTCACCATCCGTGTCGGTGATGCCGTCGATGCCGTCCGGCACGCCGTCGTCGTCGCTGTCCGCGTCGTTGGGGTCCAGGCCCCACGCGATTTCGGTCGCATCGTCGATGCCGTCACCGTCGGAGTCGACGTCGTCGGCGGGGTTGAGCGGATCCGTCTCGCCCGGGTCCACCCGGCCGTTGCGGTTGGCGTCCTCGATGCCGTCACGCACGCTGCCGCCGTCCGTGTCGGGGTTGAGCGGGTCCGTCGTCGTGGTCGGGTCGGAGTCCGCCACGAAGCGCGTCATGTCCGTGTTGGCGCCCTGAGGCTCGGCGAGGCCCAGCTCCAGACCGTCCGACAGCAGGTCGCCATCGGTATCCCAGTTGTTCGGGTCCGTCTCGCCCTCATCGACGATGCCGTTGTGGTTGGCGTCCTCGTTGCCATCCAGGATGCCGTCATCATCCGAGTCGTCGTCGAGCGGATCCGTCCCCGCGGTATTCACCTCGATGCCGTCCGGCAGTCCGTCACCGTCCGTGTCGGGGTTCTCCGGGTCGGTGCCCAGCACAACCTCCTCGGCATCCGTCAGGCCGTCGCCATCCGTGTCGACCGCGACCGACCAGTTGTAGATCGCCGGCGTGCCGTCCACGTTGCCTGCCTCATCCACCGCGCGGACGCTCAGCGTGTGGCTGCCTTCCGCCAGGCCCGTGAAGGTGACCGGGTCCGAGCACGGCACGTACGCCGCGCCGTCCAGGCTGCACTCGTACGTCACCGGGGATTCGTCCGAATCGAAGTCGAACGTCGCGGTGCCAGGCGCTTCCGTCAGCGGCGGGCCGGAGATGATGAGGGTGTCCGGCGCGGAGGTGTCCACCGTCCAGGTGTAGCTGGCCGGCGTCGGGTCCTCGTTGCCATCCTCATCCACTGCGCGCACCGCCAGGGTGTGCTCGCCGTCATCCAAGCCCGTGAAGGTGGCCGGGTCCGAGCACGGCACGTACGCCGCGCCGTCCAGGCTGCACTCGTACGTCACTGGGGATTCGTCCGAGTCGAAGTCGAACGTCGCCGAATCACTGTTGGAGAGCGCGGGCGGCGTCGAGGTGAACGTCGTCTCCGGCGGCTCCGCGTCCACGATGAACGTGTGCGTCACCGTCGTGCTGGTATTGCCCGCCTCGTCCTCCGCCGTGACGGACACCGAGTGGGGACCTTCCGACAGCGTGTCGCTCACGGGGAGCGACCAGTTGCCCGACGGGTCCGCCACCACCGTGCCCACCGGGACGCCATCCACCACCACCGTCACGGTGCTGCCCGCCTCCGTCGTTCCGGAATACGTCACCACGGGCACGTCCAGCACCGAGTTGTTCGCGGGCGTGGTGATGACCACCACCGGCGGCGTTGCATCCACCGTCCAGGTGTACTCGGCGGGCGTCGGGTCCTCGTTGTCGGCCGCATCCACCGCGCGCACCGCAAGCGTGTAGTCACCGTCCGGCAGTGGGCCGAACTGCGCCTGGGCTGGGCACGCCGTGAAAGGCGCGCCGTTCAGCGAGCACTCGTACGTCACCGGAGACTCGTTCGACGAAAAGACGAAGTCCGCGGTGGCCACGTTCGTCACCACCGCCGGGCCACTGTCGATGGCGGTATCCGGCGCCGTCGTATCCACCGTGAAGGTGGAGCTCGTCGGAGCACTGGTGTTGCCCACCTCATCCGTCGCCGTGACGGTGACCGTGTACGGGCCGTCCGGCAGCGTCACCGGCGGCGTGAAGGTCCAGTTGCCACCGGCATCGACCGGGATGGGGCCGTAGGGCACGCCATCCAGCACCAGCGTCACGGACTCAGCGCCGTCGGCTGTGCCGGTGATGGTCACCACCCCGTCATCCAGCACCGCGCCGTTCGCGGGCGTGGTGATGAGCGGCGCCACCGGCGGCGTCAAATCCACCGTCCAGGTGTGCTCGGCAGGCGTCGGGTCCACGTTGCCGGCCGCGTCTACCGCGCGCACCAGGAGCGTGTGCTCCCCTTCCGCGAAGCCGTCGAACGTCACCGTCTCCTCGCACGACACATAGGCCGCGCCGTCCAGGCTGCACTCATAGGAGGAGCCCGGCTCGGAGGCCGCGAACTCGAACGAGGCCGAATTCGACGAGGTTGGCGTCGCCGGGCCGCTCACGACGAGCGTGTCGGGTGCCGTCGTGTCCACCGTCCACGCGTACTGCGCGGGCGTCGGGTCCACGTTGCCCGCCGCGTCCACCGCGCGCACCAGGAGCAGGTGGTCCCCATCCGCCAGACCCGTGAAGGTCGCGGGGTCGGCGCAAGCCACATAGACGCCCCCATCCAGGCTGCACTCATAGGCCACGCCTCCGCCTTCCGAGCGAAGGTCGAAGGTGGCGGACGAGTCCCGCGTCAGCAGCGTCGGGCCGGAGTCGATGAACGTGTCAGGCGCCGAGAGGTCGACGATGAACGTGCTCGTCACCGGGCCCGCGGAGTTGCCCGCCGGGTCGACGCTGGTGATGGACACGGTGTGCGGACCCTCGACGAGCGGATCCGGCACGGTGAAGGTCCAGTTGCCGTCCTCATCGACCAGGACGGGGCCGTAGGTGGCGCCGCCCACTTCCAGGTAGATGTCGCTGCCCGGCTCACCCGTTCCCGTCAGCGTCGGCGTCGTGGTGGCGACCTCCTCCTGGTCCGCGGGCGAGTCGATGGTCGGCAGTGCCGGGGACGTGAGGTCCACCGTCCACGCGTACTGCGCGGGCGTCGGGTCCATGTTGCCCGCTGCATCCACCGCACGCACCGCCAGCGTGTGCTCGCCCTCGGTCAGGGCCGTGTACGACTGCGGATCCGTGCAGGCCGCGAAAGGCGCGCCGTCCAGCGAGCACTGGTACGTCACCGGGCTCTCGTTCGAGGCGAAGTCGAACGTCGCGCTGGTGGCGTTCGTCACCGCCGCTGGGCCGCTCACGATGGTGGTGTCCGGGGCGGTGGCATCCACCGTCCACGTCCGGGTCGCGGGCGTCGGGTCCTCATTGCCCGCCGCGTCCACCGCGCGCACCGCCAGGGTGTGCGCACCGTCCGCCAGGCCCGTGAACGTCTGCGGGTCGGTGCAGGCCACGAAGGGCGCGCCGTCCAGCGAGCACTGGTACGTCACCGGGCTCTCATTCGAGCTGAAATCGAACGTGGCGTTGGGGGACGTCGTCGTCCCCGAAGGGCCGCTGACAATCGTCGTGTCCGGCGCCGTCGTGTCCACCGTCCACGCATACGTCGCGGGCGTCGGGTCCATGTTGCCCGCTGCATCCACCGCACGCACCGCCAGCGTGTGCTCGCCCTCGGTCAGAGCCGTGTACGACTGCGGATCCGTGCAGGCCGCGAAAGGCGCGCCGTTCAGCGAGCACTGGTACGTCACCGGGCTCTCGTTCGAGCTGAAGTCGAACGTCGCGCTGGTGGCGTTCGTCACCGCCGCTGGGCCGCTCACGATGGTGGTGTCCGGGGCAGTGGCATCCACCGTCCACGTCCGGGTGGCGGGCGTCGGGTCCTCATTGCCCGCCGCGTCCACCGCGCGCACCGCCAGGGTGTGCGCACCGTCCGCCAGGCCCGTGAACGTCTGCGGGTCGGTGCAGGCCACGAAGGGCGCGCCGTCCAGCGAGCACTGGTACGTCACCGGGCTCTCATTCGAGCTGAAGTCGAACGTGGCGTTGGGGGACGTCGTCGTCCCCGAAGGGCCGCTGACAATCGTCGTGTCTGGTGCCGTCGTGTCCACCGTCCACGCGTACGTCGCGGGCGTTGGGTCCACGTTGCCCGCTGCGTCCACCGCGCGCACCGCCAGCGTCTGGTCGCCCTCGCTGAAACCCGTGAACGTCTGCGGGGCCGAGCAGTCCTCGAACGGACCACCGTTCAGCGAGCACTCGTACGTCACCGGGCCCTCGTTCGAGGCGAAGTCGAACGTCGCGCTGGTGGAGTTCGACACCGCCGGCGGTCCACTCACGATGGTGGTATCCGGAGGCGTGGTGTCGGAGACCACGGTGAAGCTATTGGTGTTGCTCAGCACGGACGAGACGCCCTGGAACAGGGCGTAGGCATTCACCGTGTGCGCACCGACGGACAGATCCGCGGTCGGCGTGAAGCTGAAGTTCCCCGAGGGGTCCGCCGTCACGCGGGCCACTTCGACGCCATCCACGAAGATGATCACCGTGGAGCTCGCGGGGGCAGTACCGCTGATGACCGGACGAAAGCCCGTGGTGGAGCCGTTGGCAGGCGTCACCACCACGGGGGCCGCCACACTCGCCGGGAAGGCACCCGGGAGGATGGTGACGATACCGGGGTTGCCAGGAGCGGCGCCATACGTGAGCCCGCCCGGCGCGTTGGCTGTCGGCTGCGTGCCCGCAAAGCCGCCCGTGACGACCGGGATGCACCCGACCGTCACGCCCTGAATCAGCGCACGACCACCGCCACCGCCTGTTCCGTGCTGATCGTGCGTGGTGCTGCCACCATCACCACCACGGGCCGACACTGCATTGGCCGAGCAAGACAGGGCTCCGGTGACGCGCACATACACGGTGCCGCCAGCGCCGGCGCCGCCCGCAGCGTCATTGGCTAGCCCGATGGCGTTACCACCCGCGAACCCGTCCGCCGACACGCGACCGGCCCCCGAGAGCGAGGCCCCGCGGATGAACACCAAACCGCCACCCGCGCTCCCCCCGCCAGCCGCGTCGTTGTTGCCATGGCCCGCACCGCCACCGCCGCCGAACACCGCATAGGAAACCGCATCGAAGATCAGCGGGGCCCCGCCGAGACCACCCACCTCGCGGGAATACGGGGGCGCTTCACCCACCCACGTCCGCCCTCCGATGCCGCCCATGCCCACGTTACTGCCACCACCGCCACCCGAGTTGTGGCAAACGCCGCCGCCACCGGCGTTGGCGGCGTTGCCCCGGCCCGTCGTCGGGCCCGTTCTCCCATCAGGAGGGAGTTCCTCCCCCCCAAAACGGCCAGGCACCAAGCCTTCGCCCTTCGACGTCCCGCCCAGCCACAGATTATCCGGCCCCCACGCCTCATCCAGGCCGTCGCAGCCGTCTCCCGAACCATTCCAGGCGAACCCTCCGCGGAACCCACGGCCATCGGCATGAATGGCCCCCGCGTTGTTCACCGCGCCCTGCGACAGGAAGGCCACCACGCCGCCCGTCGTCCCATTCCAGGGCTGCGCCGTGATGCTGCCCGCGGCGTTCACCGTCACGCTGGCGTACTCGGGCACCCGAATCACCTGCGTGCTGGTGGCCGCGAAGGCGCCAGTGAGAGGCTGCGTGAAATGGAGCTGCGCGTTTTCAACATCGACGCTGCCAATCCGCGCCAGCTCCCAGCGTCCCACCAAGCCCCCCGTCAGGACGATGGGTGCTTGATTCCCAGAAGGGGCATCCTCAAGGCCCGTGGCCTGGAACACCATCACCAGGTCCTCCGCCGTGAATTCGGCAGTCGTGTCCACCGCCACGAAGCTCTGCCCCGCTGGCACTGCGGCCGTCACACGCGTGTAGGTGTTGATGACAGTGCCGGCGACACCGACGGTCAGCGCGCCGCTGCTCCCGTTCCCCAGGCCGAAGCTGTCCGCCGCGGCCTTCGCCACAGGACCCAGCAGGGCCGCGCACAGCAGCACCAGGGGTGCGACGGCCAAGCCGAGGCGTCCTCGGAAGGCCCGACTAAACAGGGGGACGTAAAAGGTCTTTCGATTCATAAACCTGGGGTCGCTGGGGGGTGTGGCTCCAGCGGCAAATGCCGCACATAGCAATCCGAGAGCCAGCCTCTGTCCAATCTACGACCCTGGAGATTCCGAGGATTTCAGCGTCCGCCTCACGGGGTATCCCGTGCCCCATCCGAACCACGGATCCAGATTCCGGAAACTGGACCGGCTCGGGCACTTCGGGGGGCAACCCACCAGGTCGGCTGACGCGTCAAACCAGGACGCTGACGCGTCAACCGGGACGCGGGGTGTGGCCCACGGCCAACAAAAAAGGGCCCCCCTTTCGGAGAGCCCTTTGGCAACGCGGTTGGCGCTCGGCCCGGCGCGTCAGAAGATTTCCTCGAGCCACTCGCGCATGCGGCCCTTCACCTTCTTGTACACGTTCTCCTCGCGGATGCGGAACATGCGCCGGTCCAGGTGGCGGGCGCCGTAGACAACCAGGCCCACGCCGGTGGCGTACATGGGGCTCTTCACCACATCCACCAGACCGCCAATGCCGCGCGGCATGCCGCGGCGGACGGGCAGGCCCAGCACTTCCTCGGCCAGCTCCGGCATGCCGGCCAGCAGCGTAGAGCCACCCGTAATCACCACGCCCGAGGCCAGCAGGTCCTCGTAGCCGCACTTCTGGATTTCGCGGTGCACGAGCTGGAAGATCTCCTCCACGCGCGGCTCCAGTATTTCGCAGAGAATCTGCCGCCCGAGCACGCGGGGATGACGGCCCCCAACGCTGGGCACTTCAATGGTGTCGTCCTTGTTGATGAGCGACGACAGCGCGCAGCCGTACTTCTGCTTGATGCGCTCGGCCTCGTGCGCGGGGGTGCGCAGGCCAATGGCGATGTCGCTGGTGAGGTTGTTGCCGCCCAGCGCAATCACCGCCGTGTGGACGATGGAGCCGCCGGAGAAGATGGCGATGTCCGTGGTGCCGCCGCCGATGTCGACGAGGCACACGCCCAGCTCCTTCTCGTCCTCGCCCAGCACCGCCTCCGCGCTGGCCAGCGGCTGGAGGACGATGTCGGAGACATTGAGCCCGGTGCGGTTGGCGCACTTGACGATGTTCTGCGCGCTGGACACCGCGCCGGTGACGATATGGACCTTGGCCTCCAGCCGGACGCCCGCCATGCCCAGGGGCTCCTTGATGCCGCCCTGGTCGTCGATGATGAACTCCTGCGGGAGGACATGGATGACCTCCCGGTCCAGCGGAATCGCCACGGCCTTGGCCGCGTCAATGACCCGGGCGATGTCCGCCTCGCGGACCTCCTTGTCCTTGACGGCGACGATGCCCTGGGAATTGAAGCCCTTGATGTGGCCTCCGGCGATGCCCGTGTAGACGTGGGAAATCTCCGCCCCCGCCATGAGCTCCGCTTCTTCCACCGCGCGGCGGATGGAAGAGACGGTCGCCTCGATGTTCACCACCACGCCCTTGCGCAGACCCTTCGACGGATGCGTACCGATACCGATGATGTCGATGCCGCTGTCGGTCAGCTCTCCGACGATGGCGCAGATCTTCGTCGTGCCGATGTCGAGGCCGACGATGATCTCCCCCGACTTCTGCTTCGCCATGACAACCCTCCCAGGCCCCCCACTTTCGTGAAAGGGGCGCGTCCTCTTACCGCATCGAAGCCCCGCTCCTCTCGGACGCGGGGCTCGAAATCTTCACCGCCACCCAGCCGGGCCGGGCACGGTTATCCAGGTGAATGATCTCCGCTGCAAGCCCCCTCGCACCCAGTTCGCGCCGGACACGGGCAAGACGCTGCAGCTTGACCTCTGAATCTCCTTCACCCAGGCGCACTTCCTGCCCGGACGCCGTCACCAGCGCCAGGCTCAGCGCCTCCAGGCGGACCTCCGACAACTGTTCGGCCTTCTCGGGTGACAGCCGCGCGTACGCGCTGGCCACCGTCAGCGCCGAACGGAGGCGCTCCCGCGCCACCGCCGGGTCCGCCACATAACCTTCCCGGTCCAGGCCCGTCACCAGGGGCAGGTCCAGTCCGTCCCCGGGCGTCACCCGCTTGAAGGGCTCGCCCTCCTCGTCCAGGACGTACAGCTCCCCCAGCACCGCCATCGCCACCGGCACGTGCTCCGTCACCTCCACCGACACGCGGTTGGGGAAGCGACGCGTCACCTCCACCGTGCGCAGCCAGGGGTGCTGGTGCATGGCGCGCTCCAGCGCGTCCACGTCCAGCGTCCACAGGTTCTGCCCCTTCGTCAGCGCCGCCAGCCGCAGCAGCTCCACCCGGGAGGCGCGCTGGAGGCCGGAGAAGGACACCGCCTCCAGTTCGAAGCGCGGCGACGTCAGCGCCCACTCCCGCAGCGCCACCCCACCCCACACCAGCAGCCCGGTGCCCAGGGTCAGCCCCAGCACCTTGAGCACGCCCGGCCCGTGCGAGCGCACCGCGCCCCGGACCGCCTCTTTCTGCTGGGCGGCGTCCTGACGGCGGCGGTTCTTGGATTTACCGAAGGCCATGGGGAGAAAAGGGTTGACGCATGCTGTGCCCGGTTCGGGAGCCACGCCAGTTTTTGGCTACAGGCACGTCGCTGTAGCGCAAGCCGCCACACAGGCGCTTCGGAAATTTTCGAAGGAGACCGACGCCAAGTTGCGCCGGCCCCATACCAGATGCTCAGGCCTTGAGACACGCGCCCAGCAGCAGGCGCTCACACAGGGCGGGAAAGTCGATACCGCGCCCCGCGGCAATCTTGGGCAAGAGGCTCGAGGCCGTCATGCCCGGCAGCGTGTTGGTTTCCAGCAGGAACACATCGCCTCCGTCGGTGACGATGACGTCCGACCGCGAGCCCCCGCTACACCCCAGGGCCTGGTGCGCGGCCAGGCACACCTCGTTCACCCGCGCATACTGATCCGGAGGAAGGGGCGCGGGGAAGAGGTACTGCGTGCCGGTGCCCGCCTTGTACTTCGCGTCATAGTCGTAGAACTCGCGCGCGGCGCGTACCTCGATGACGCCCAGGGCCTCATCGTCCAGCACGCCACCCTGCACTTCGCGTCCCTTGACGAACTGCTCCACCAGCAGGGTGCCCGCGTACTTCGCCGCGTCCGTCACCGCGGCCTCGTAGGCGTCCCGCGTCTTGCAGATGTGCACGCCCACGCTGCTGCCTTCGCGGCTGGGCTTCACCACCACTGGAAACGGGAAGGGCAGGCTGTCCGCCGCCGCCAGCGCCGACGCGGCGTCCTTAAAGGAACGGTACGCGGGCGTGGGGATGCCGTGGGCCACGTAGACCTGCTTGGCGTACACCTTGTCCATGCCCAGCGCGGAGGCCAGCACGCCGCTGCCGGTATAAGGAATGAAGAGCGACTCCAGCAGTCCCTGGAGACAGCCGTCCTCGCCATAACGCCCGTGGACGGCCAGCCACGCCACGTCCACCTTCTCCGCCGCCAGACGCGCGGGCAAATCCCGGCCCACGTCAATCTCCACCACGTCGTAGCCCAGCCCGCGCAGCGCCCCGGAGACGGCCTCACCGGTGCGCAGGGACACGTCGCGCTCCGCGGACATTCCGCCCAACAGTACACCGACACGCTTCTGCTTGAGCTCGTCCTTCGTGAAGGCACCGCGGTTCGGAGTCACAGGAAGTCTCCCAGGCGCTTGACTTCGGGTTTCATGTCAACGCCGGACTGCTCGAGCACCCGCTGCTGCATGAGGGTGACGAGTCCCAGCACGTCGCGGGCGGTGGCACCGCCCAGGTTCACAATCCAGTTGGCGTGCAGGGTGGACACCTGCGCGCGCCCCAGCGAGTACCCTTTCAGGCCCGCCAGTTCAATGAGCCGTCCGGCATGGTCGCCCGGCGGGTTGGTGAAGACGCTGCCGAAGTTGGGCTGACTGAGCGGCTGTGTCCGTTTCCGGTAACCCAGGTCAGCGTCCATGACGGCCTTGGAGGCCACCACGTCCCCCTTGCGCAGCGCGAAACGCACCCGGGTGACGACGCCGCCCGGCGGCAATTCGGAGTGACGGTAGGAATACGGCACCTGTGCCTTCGTCAGCCACCCCACCCCGTCCGCCGTGGCCACTTCCACCGCCTCGATGACGCGAAAGGCTTCGCCGTTCTTGGTGCCGGCGTTCATCGACACCGCGCCGCCCAGCGTGCCGGGGATGCCGGCCAGGAACTCCGCGCCCACCAGCGCGTGGGCCCGCATGACATTGATGAGGCGGACGATGGCCGCCCCCGCCCCCAGGGTGAGCCGCCCTTCCTCGGGGCCCACGTCGGCCACCTCCGGAAAGAGGTCTCCTGGCAGCTTCAGCGTCAGGCCGGGCACCCCGCCGTCGCCCACCAGCGTGTTGGCGCCGCCGCCCAGAATCGAAACGGGGACACCCTCTTCACGCGCCAGCTTCAGCAGCGCCACCAGGGCGTCTGGCGAACGCGGGCGCACCAGGGCTTCCGCGGCGCCGCCGGCCCGGACGCTGGTGAGAGGCGCCAGCGGTTCGCCCGCCTTCACCTCGCAGCCGCCCAGCGACTCCACGCGAGCCGCCAGCGCCGTCTTCACGCCTGCTTCCACCATGGCGCTAGTCCTTCGCCAGGGGGGTGGTGCGAAGCAGCTCGAGCAACTCCGGCCCCACGTGGGTGATGTCACCCGCTCCCAGCGTCAGCACCAGGTCACCCTCGCGCAGACGCGGCAGCAGCGCCGCCGGTAGGTCGGTGCGCTTCTCCACGAACGTGACGTCGCGGTGGCCGTGGGCGCGGACGGCGTCCGCCAGTGCGTCTCCCGTGGCGCCATGGATGCGCTCCTCACCCGCCGCGTAGACGCTGGTGACGAAGAGCACGTCCGAATCATTGAAGGAGGTGGTGAACTCCTTCATCAGGTCATGCGTGCGCGTGTAGCGGTGCGGCTGGAAGGCCACCACCACCCGGCGTCCGAAGGCCCGCCGCGCGCCGGCCAGCGTGGCCAGCACTTCCGTGGGGTGGTGCCCGTAGTCGTCCACCACGGTGATGCCCTGGGCTTCGCCGCGCACGGTGAAGCGCCGCTGCACGCCGCCGAACTCGGCCAGCGACTCGCGGACCGTCTCCAGCGGGATGTCCATCTCCTCCGCCACGGCGATGACGGCCAGCGCGTTGAAGGCGTTGTGCGCGCCCACCATCCGCACGCGGAACTCGCCCAGCGACTCCTCCCGGCGATAGGCGTTGAAGCGCGTGGTGAAGCCGTCCAGTTGGATGTTCTCCAGCCGGTAGTCCGCCATGTGCGAGCTGCCGTAGGTGACGAAGCGCTTCTCGATGCGCGGCAGCAGCGCCTGGACGTTGGGGTTGTCCAGGCACAGCACGTTGAGGCCGTAGAACGGCACCCGGTTGCAGAACTCCACGAAGGCGGACTGGAGCGTGTCCAGGTCGCCGTAGTGGTCCATGTGCTCCGGGTCGATGTTGGTGACGATGGCAATGGACGGATGCAGGTGGAGGAAGCTGCCGTCGCTCTCGTCGGCCTCCACCACCATCAGCTCGCTCTTGCCCAGCTTGGCGTTGGAGTCGAGCACGTTCACCTTGCCGCCCACCACCGCCGTCGGGTCCAGCCCCGCCGCGCTCAGCACGGTGGCCACCATGGACGTCGTCGTCGTCTTCCCGTGACTGCCGGCCACGGCGACCGCGTACTTCAGGCGCATCAACTCCGCGAGCATCTCCGCGCGGGGGATGACGGGAATCTTCCGCTGCCGGGCGGCGACCACCTCCGGGTTGTCCTTGCGCACCGCGGAGGAAATCACCACCACGTCCGCCTGAATCAGGTTCTGCGCGCGGTGGCCTTCGAAGAAGGTCGCGCCCATGCGCACCAGGCGCCGGGTGATGTCGCTCTCGCGCAAGTCTGAGCCGGACACCCGGTAGCCCAGGTTCAGCAGCACCTCGGCGATGCCGCTCATGCCGATACCACCGAGCCCCACGAAGTGGACCTGCGCCGCATGGCGCGTCTTGAAGAGGCTGGGGGGCTTGTTACGTGTCACGAATTGCTCCTGGGGGCCTTCTTCTCGGCTTCGATGGGGGTACGCTCGCGGCCGTTGGGGCCCCACGTCTGGACCATCAGGTCCACGCACACGTCCGCCAGTTCCTTGGCGGCCTCGGGACGGCCCAACAGGCCCGCCTTCTTCTCCATGCTCTTGAGGCGCTCCGGGTGGCTCTTCAGCTCACGCACCGTCTGCGCCAGCTTTTCCCCGGTGAGCTCCGACTCGCGAAACATCAGCGCCGCGCCAGCATCCACCAACGCCCGCGCGTTGACGGCCTGGTGGTCGTCCGTGGCGTGCGGGAAGGGAATCAGGATGCTGGCCTTCTTACAGACGGTCAGCTCCGCGAGGGTCGTCGCGCCGGCGCGACAGACGACGAGGTCCGCGCGGGCATAGGCGCTGGACATGTCGTCGATGAACTCGACCACCTCCGCCTGGAAGCCCTTGTCCGCGTAGCCCTTGCGCACCGACTCCAGGTCGTTCTTCCCCGTCTGGTGGACGAAGTGCAGGCTGTCCTTCAGGTCGCCCAGCGAATCCAGCGCTTCCGTCATCCGCTGGTTGATGCCCCGCGCACCCAGGCTGCCGCCGAAAACGAGCACGGAGAAGCGCTCGTGCGCGACGTGGCTGCGCAGGTAGTTGTCCATCAGCTTGCGGCGGATGGGGTTGCCGATGAGCTGGACCTTCTTCTCCGGGAAGAAGGCGCGCGCTTCCTCGAAGGCGATGAACACCACGCGCACGATGCGGCCCAGCACCTTGTTGGTGAAGCCGGGCAGCGCGTTCTGCTCCTGGATGGCGGTGGGGATGCCCATCAGCCACGCGGCCATCACCACCGGCCCGCTGGCGTAGCCACCCACGCCCACCACCACATCCGGCTTCTGCCGGGCGAGGATGCGAAAGGACTCGATGAAGGCCAGCGGCAGCGCGAAGAGCGCCTTGAGCAGGGACAAGAAGCCCTTGCCCTTGAGGCCCTGCACCTTCACCAGCTCCAGCGGATAACCTTCCTTCGGCACCACGCGCGACTCGATGCCGCGCTCGGTGCCCACGAAGACAACCTCGTTGCGGTGATGCCGTGTCACCACCTCTTCCGCCAGGGCGATGCCCGGAAAGAGATGTCCGCCCGTGCCCCCACCCGCGATGAGCACCTTCATCATGCCGCCACCTCCCGCATGTCGGTTCCCACCCGGCTGGGCCTCGCGACCCCCTGGGTGTTCGCGCTCAACGACAACAGCACTCCAGCCGCACCCATCAACACCACCAGCGACGAACCTCCGTACGACACGAAGGGCAGCGTCAGGCCCTTCGTCGGCAGCAACCCCATGGCCACGCACATGTTGACCGCGGCCTGGAACGCGATGATGGAGCTGATGCCCAGCCCCAGGTACGTTCCGAACGTCTCCCCCGCCGCCAGGCTGGCCCGGACGCCGCGCCACAGCACGACGCCGTACAGCACCACCAGCAGGCCCACGCCAATGAGGCCCGTCTCCTCGGCGATGATGGAGAAGATGAAGTCAGTGTGGGCTTCCGGCAGGAAGAAGAGCTTCTGCCGTCCGTCGCCCAGGCCCAGGCCCACCACGCCACCCGAACCGATGGACATCAGCGACTCGGCCACCTGGTAGCCCACGTCATGCCGGTGCGCCCACGGGTCCATGAAGGCCAGGATGCGCTTCATGCGGTACGGACTGGAGGCAATGGCCACGTAGGCCAGGGGCAACGCCAGCAGCACCATGCCGACCAGGTAGCTCAGCTTCGCGCCGGCCGCGAACAGCAGCACGAAGAGCATGAACACCAGCAGCACGCTGCTGCCGAAGTCGGGCTGCATCATACAAAGCAACACCAGGATGCCGCACAGCGCGAGGTGCGGAACGAAGCCCACGGAGAACTTCGCCACCTTCTCCCGCTTCTTCGCCAGCGAGTAGGACAGGTAGACGACCCAGGCGAACTTCGCCACCTCCGCCGGCTGCAGGCCAAAGCCCGGCAGGCGAATCCACCGCCGCGCGCCACCCGCCGTGCTGCCGATGCCGGGGATGTTCACCAGCACCAACAGGACGATGGCCGCCAGCAGCAGCGGATAGGCCCAGCGCGCCAGCCGGCGCCAGCCGACCTTCATGGCCACGGCCATGGCACCCAGCCCCAGGCCCGCGGCGACGAGCTGGCGCTTGAGGAAGTAGAGGCTGTCGCCCAGCTTGTCCTGCGCCAGCACCGCGCTGGCCGAGTACACCATCACCAGCCCGAAACTCACGAGCCCGAGCACCGCGCAAAGCAGCACCGGGTCGAAGCGCACGAGGGCGGAGGACGGAGGAGAAGGGTTCTTCATGCAGTCACAGCGCCTCCACCAGGCGCTTGAACGAATCGCCCCGGTCCTCGAAGTTCTTGAACTGATCGAAGGACGCGCACGCGGGCGACAGCAGCACCGTGTCACCCCGCTCCGCCAACTCCCGCGCCCGCGCCACCGCATGGGCCAGGGTGCCGCACGCGTGGACCTGCGCCGCGCCGGCATAGGCCCGGGCCAGCGTGTCCGCGTCGTCGCCGATGGTGAGCACGCCCTTCACCTTGCCCTGCCCCGCCTCCACCATGGGCGCGTACGGCGCGCCCTTGCCCTTGCCTCCGGCAATCAGCCACACGCCTTGGGAGAAGGCGCGCAACGCCACCAGCACCGAATCCACGTTGGTGGCCTTCGAGTCATTCACCCACTCGACGCCATCCAGCACGCGCACGCTCTCCAGCCGGTGCGGCAGGCCCGGGTAGCCGTCCAGCCCCGCCTGCACCGCGCCGGAGGCCACGCCGCCCAGGCGAGCCAGCAGCGCCGCCGCCATCGCGTTCTGCGCGTTGTGGGCGCCGCGCAGCGCGCGGTTCGTCAGCGTGTAGTGCTCGCCCAGGAAGGCCAGCCGGAAGCCGCCCGGCTCCACCACCGCCAGGCCCGCCAGCGCCGGAGCGTCCGCCACCGGCTTGCCCGTGAGGCTGAAGCCGTACACCGGCGCCTTCGCGGCACGCGCCAGGCCCAGCACGTCCGCGTCGTCCGCGTTCACCACCACGAAGTCACCGGCCTGCTGGTTCTGGAAGATGCGCGCCTTCGCCTCGCCGTATGCCGCGTGGCTGGGATAGCGGTCGATGTGGTCTGGCGTCAGGTTGAGGATGGCCGCGCCGCGAGGGCGCAGCGTGCGGATGCCCTCCAGTTGGTAGCTGGACAGCTCCACCACCAGCGCGTCCCAGTCCCCCGGGGACATGGCCGCCTCGCTGAAGGGCCGGCCCAGGTTTCCGCCCACGAAGGTGCGCTTGTCGCCGCTGGCGAAGAGCGTGCCGGTGAGCGCCGTGGTGGTGCTCTTGCCGTTGGTGCCGGTGATGCCGAACAGCGGCACGCCGGACAGCATGCGGCCCGCCAGTTCGACTTCGCCCCACACCGCCACGCCCGCCGCGCGCGCGGCCTGGATTTCCGGCAGCGCCAGCGGCACGCCCGGGCTCACCACCACCAGGTCCTGCGACGCGAGCAGCCCCGGAGGCGTGGGCCCGGACACCCGCGTGGCGCCCAGCGCCTTCACCTCGTGGGCCACCGCGCCCAGCGCGTCCTCGCCACGTGCGTCCAGCGCCGTGACGTCCGCGCCCTGCTGACGCAGCAGGCGCAGCGCGGCCACGCCGCTCTTCGCGAGCCCGAACACCAGCACCTTCTGACCGGACAGCGCCAACGTCATGGCCGTGCCACCTCCGGCTTCAGCGGAGCTTCAGGGACAGGAGCGCCACGCCACCACAGAGGATGGAGACGATCCAGAAACGGACGATGATCTTCGGCTCGGCCATCCCTTTGAGCTCGAAGTGATGGTGCACCGGCGCCATCTTGAAGACGCGCTTGCCCGTCATCTTGAAGGACGTGACCTGAATCATCACGCTCAGGATTTCGGCGAAGAAGATGCCGTGGATGATGGCGGACACCACCTCGTTCTTGGACAGCATCGCCAGCCCGCCCAGCGCGCCGCCCAGGGCCAGCGAGCCGATGTCGCCCATGAAGACGGAGGCCGGGTAGGTGTTGAACCACAGGAACGAGATGCCCGCACCGACGATGGCCGCGCAGAACACCGCCAGCTCCGCGCCGCCCGGCACCTGGAGGATGCCCAGGTACTGGTACAGCGGCGTGGCCACCAGCTTCGACGCGCCGCCCACCACCTCGTAGTCCGCGATGCTCAGCGTGGTGCCCGCCACGTAGCAGAGCACCGCGAAGGTGATGGCGGACACGATGGTGGGGACGATGGCCAGACCATCCAGGCCGTCCGTGAGGTTCACCGCGTTGGACGTGCCCACGACAACAATCCACGCGAAGAAGACGTAGAACCAGCCCAGGTCCGGGTTGAACCAGCGCGTGGGGATGAAGGGCAGCGTCAGCTTGGTATTGATGAGCAGCGTGGGGCCGAAGGAGCCGTCCGGCAGCGTCCACGTCGTCAGCAGGCCGAACACGGCGACGAGGAAGAAGAAGGTCTGCAACACCATCTTCTTGCGCCCGGCCAGGCCCTTGGAGTTGCGCTTGGACAGCTTGAGCCAGTCATCCAGGAAGCCGATGAAGCCGTAGCCCAGCGTCAGCAGCAGCATCACCCAGACGGCGCGGCTCTTCAGGTCCGCGAACAGCAGCGTGCCCGCCGCGATGCACAGCAGGATGAGCGCGCCGCCCATGGTGGGCGTGCCCTTCTTCTTCTGGTGCGAGTCCGGCGTGTCCTCGCGCACGTTGCTCTGCCCGTGCTGCTTCAGCCGCAGCCGAGCGATGAGCTTGGGCCCGATGAGCATGCCCAGGAGGAGCGCGAAGACGCCCGCGGCGATGATGCGGAAGGTGGGGTAGCGCAGGAAGTTGAGAACGCGCCCCGCCTCGGAGTTCTGGATGACCTCGTAGAGGAGGTACAGCACTAGTGGTTTCCTCCGGGGGCGGCCGTGCCCGTCAGGGCGGCCACCACCCGCTCCAGCCGCATGCCGCGGCTGCCCTTCACCAGCACCACGTCACCTTCGCGAAGCCGCGGCGCCAACCACGCCATCAGCGGCTCCACGTCGGTGAAGTGGGCGGCGGATTCACCCATGGAAGCGGCCTCCCACCCCTTCAAGGAGCGGGGACCGAAAAATGCCGCCAGCGCCGCGTGCGAGGGAATCTGGCCGCCCAGGCGCGCGTGCTCCTCGAGCTCGCCCGGCCCCAGCTCCAGCATGTCCCCCAGCACCACCACGGCCCGGCCGCTCGCGGGCACCAGCGTGCCCAGCGTCTCCAGCGCGGCGTCCATGGAGGCCGGGTTGGCGTTGTAGCAGTCGTCGATGACCGTCACGCCGTGCTGCCCGTCCACCACGTTGAGGCGCCGCGAGTACGGCCGCGCCGACTCCAGGCCGCGCACGCACTCCTCCGGCGTGTAGCCCAGCGCCAGCGCCACCGCGAAGGCCGCTGTCGCGTTCTGCGCGTTGTGTGGCCCCACGAAGTGCAGCCGCACCGGCCACTCGCGGCCCAGGTGCCGCACCGTGGCCACCATGCCCTCGCGGCCCAGCGTCTTCACGTCCGCGAGCCGCACGTCCGCGTGCTCCGCCCGGCCGAACGTCAGCCGCTGCGCTCCGCTGCGCTCCGCCTGCGCGGGGATGAGCGCGTCGTCCACGTTCACCACGATGGTGGTGCCGTGCCCCATCTCCTGGAACAGCTCGCCCTCCGCCGCCGCCACGCCCTCGATGCTGCCCAGCCCTTCCAGGTGCTCGGGCTGGACCACCGTGATGACGCCCGCGTCCGGCTGGACGACGCGCGCCAGCCGCTCGATTTCCCCCGGCTGGTTCATCCCCACTTCGATGACCGCCGCGACGTGGCGCGGCTCCAGCCGGAAGAGCGTCAGCGGGACGCCAATCTCGTTATTGAGGTTGCCCTCGGTCTTCAGCGCCGGCCCGCGCGTGGCCAGGATGGCGCCCACCATCTCCTTGGTGGTCGTCTTCCCGTTGGAGCCACCCACCGCGCACACCGGAATCCGGAAGCGCTGACGGTGGTGCCGTCCCAGCGCGCCCAGGGCCCGCAGGGTGTCATCCACTTCATAGAGCGTCAGCCCGTCGGGCAGCGCGGGCAACGGGCGCCCGCGTGCCACCACCGCGCCAGCCGCCCCGCCCTTCGCCGCGGCGTCCACGAAAGCGTGGGCGTCGAAGCGCTCACCCACCAGGGCCACGAAGAGGCACCCGGGGGTGAGTGCCCGCGTGTCGGTACAGACGGTAGCGTAGGCGGCCGGGGCCGGGCCGCCACGCCGGGTCGCCCCGGTCGCCTGCACCACCTCTTCGTCGCTGAAGGAAGCTGCCATGGTGTGAGAGATGGGCGGGCGGGTCGACGGGGCTTGGGAGGCTCGGGCTCAGCCAGCGATGCGGTTGGCCAGCGCCTTCGCGGCCACCTGCCGGTCGTCGAACACGAGCTTCTCCTCGCCGACCTGCTGGTACGTCTCGTGGCCCTTGCCCGCGATGAGGACGACGTCGTCCGCGGACGCCAGGCTGATGGCCTGCTCGATGGCCGCGCGGCGGTCCGCGTCGACCAGGTAGCCCTTCTCACCGCTCTTCGCCTTGCCGGCGGAGATGCGGCGCAGGCCGCTCTTCTCGATGCCCGCGGTCACCTGCGAGATGATCTCCTCCGGGTCCTCGGTGCGGGGGTTGTCGCTGGTGACGACGGCCAGGTCGGCGCCCTCACCCGCCACCGCGCCCATCAGCGGACGCTTGCCCTTGTCGCGGTCCCCGCCGCAGCCGAACACCGCGATGACGCGGCCCTTGGCCAGCGAGCGCGCCGCCTCGATGGAGCGCTTGAGCGCGTCATCCGTGTGCGCGTAGTCCACCAGCACCGCGGGGGCGCCAGACGGACCGTAGTTCTCCACGCGCTCCATGCGGCCGGCCACCGGCATCATCCGCTCGATGCCTTCCTGCACGTCGCGCCGCGCGAAGCCCGCGCCCAGGCCAATGCCCACCGCCAGGAGGATGTTCTCCAGGTTGTGGGGCCCCAGGAGCTTGCTCTTGAGCGGGATGTCGCCGGCGGGCGTCTTCAGCACGCCCTTGATGCCCTGGAGCGAGAAGCTCACGTCGGCCGCGGAAATCTCCCCGGAGCCCTGACGGCTGAACTTCCACGCCATGCGCTTCTGGCCGCGCTGCTCGTTGTAGATGCGGCTGGCGTAGGTGTCGTCGCCGTTCACCACCGCCACGCCCGTGGCGGACAGGTTCTCCGCGAAGAGCTTCCGCTTGGACTGGAAGTAGTCCTCCATGTCCTTGTGGTAGTCGAGGTGGTCGCGGCTCAGGTTGGAGAAGCCCGCGGCCTTGAAGGTCAACCCGTGCACGCGCTCCTGCGCGAGCGCATGGCTGGACACCTCCATGATGACCGTCTCCACGCCCGCCTCCACCATCTCCCGGAGGATGCGGTGCAGCTCCAGCGGATCCGGCGTGGTGTTGGCGCACTCCACCGTGCGGCCAGCGAACTTGTAGCCCAGCGTCCCGATGACGCCGGTGGACGCGTACGCTGCGGTGCTCATGGCCTCCAGCAGGTAGCTGGTGGTCGTCTTCCCGTTCGTACCGGTGATGCCCAGCAACGTCAGCTGGTCCGCCGGGCGGCCGTAGAAGTTGGCCGCGATGAGCGCCAGCGCCTTTCGAGCGCTGCTCACCTTGAAGAAGGGCACCTGAGAGGACGGCACCGGCTTCTCCGACACCACCGCCACGGCGCCACGGGACACGGCCTCACCGATGAACTGGGCCCCATCCTCCTTCGTGCCAGGAATGGCGACGAACAGGTCTCCCGGCTTCACGCGCCGCGAGTCCTGCGTCACACCGGTGACGTCAACCGCGGAACGGCCGCCCGAGGTCTGCTCGGCACCACATCCTGCGAGGACATCCGTCAGCTTCATCTCTTCCCCTTCACACGCATTGCAAGAGCGGGGCCTGGAGCGGACGCGGCCTTATTGCCGCGCGGCGAGCTCCAGCGTCACCCGGGCCCCCTTCTCCACCAGTGAACCGGCGGCGGGGGTTTGAGATACCACGCGTCCACTGCCCAATACCTGTGGCTCCAGCGCCGCGGCGAGCAGCTTCACCACGGCCTCACGTCCTACTTCTCCCTGAAGGTCCGGCACACGCACCGTGCCGGGTTCAGGGGTCTCCGTCACCGCGTCCGCCAGTGCCGTCCGGGCGGCACCGGAGGCATTCGCCCCCGGTTTCGCCGCGGCAGGCGCAGGGGACTCGGCGGCCACGGCCACCTCGGGTGCCACCGTCCGGGACGGGGGCACGGCCAGGTGAGCCATGGCGGCGGTCGCAATCTCCTTGAAAGCAGGGGCAGCCACGGTCCCCCCGTATACGTCCGTCTTGGGTTCGTCCACTACGACAAGAATCACTGCTCGCGGAGACTCGGCCGGTACCACCCCAACAAAGGAGGCGATCCGCTTGTCCGAATACCCCCGCGCCACCGGGTCTGCCTTCTGCGCGGTGCCCGTCTTTCCGGCCACCCGGTAGTCCTCCATGGCGGCCTTGGTGGCCGTCCCTCCCTTGACCACCACGCTTTCGAGCATGCCCACGACCTGCCGGGCGACCTTCGCGGAGACCGCCCTGCGCAGCTCCGTGGGACGGTTTTCCAGCAGAACGACACCGTCCGGGTCCACCACCTTCGACACCAGATAGGGCCGCATCAGCACCCCATCGTTGGCCAGCGCACCATAGGCGGCCGCAATCTGCACCGCCGTGGCCGTCATCCCCTGTCCGAAGGACTGGGTGGCCAGGGAGACTTCCGCCTTCGGGAACGGCAGGACGCCGCGCCCCTCTCCCGGCAGGGACAGGCCGGTGCGCTCGGCGAAGCCGAAGGACTGGTAGCCCTTCACGAACTTCTCCCGTCCCATGGCCTGGGCAATCTTCGCCATACAGATGTTGGAGGACTTCTGGAGGATGCCCTGCGGGGTGAGCCAGCCGTAGGAATGGGTGTCGTTGATGGTATGGCGGCCCACCCGCCAGGCGCCATTCTCACAGAAGAAGAGGCTGTCGGCGGTGATGGCCTTCTCTTCCATCGCCGCGGCCACCACGAAGGCCTTCAGCGTGGAGCCCGGCTCGAAGGTGTCCAGGGCGGCGCGGTTGCGCATGCCCGAGCGCGAGCTGGACTCCGGCGTATTGGGGTTGAAGCGCGGGTGGTTGGCGACGGCGAGCAGCTCGCCCGTGCGCGGATCCAACACCACCGCCATGCCGGCCACGGCCTTGGCGTCCTCCACCGCGCGGCTGAGCGCCTTCTCCGCGACGTACTGGAGGTGGCGGTCCAACGTGAGGGTGACGGCGGCGCCCTGGCGCTGGAGCGGATCCAACGCGCCCTGCACCAGCAGCTTGCGGCCCTTGGCGTCACGGAAGCCGGAGGTGGAGGAGTTCTGCCCGGACAGCTCGTCCTGGAAGGCCAACTCCAGGCCCTCCAGGCCGCGGCCGTCCATGCCCACCGTGCCCACCACGTGGGCGCCCAGCTCTCGCTGGGGGTAGAATCGCTTGGGCTCCTTGGAGAAGCCCATGCCCGGCAGCGCCAGCGCCTTCACCGCGGCGACCTCGGCGGGCTTGGCCTGGCGTTTCACCCAGGCGAAGCGCTTGGCCCGGGCCAGGCGCGCGCCCAGCTCGTCCGGGTCCAGCTTCAGCGCCTTGGCCAGCGCCCGGGACGCGGCCTTCACGTCGGGCAGCATGGAGGGGTCCACCCAGATGGAGTCCACCTCCACGCTCTGGGCCAGCGGCGTGCCGCGCCGGTCGAAGATGTCGCCGCGGCGGGCCGGAATCTCGATGTGCCGGACGTACTGGTCCTGCGCCATGCCGCGCAGCTTCTCCTGCTCGAAGACCTGGAGCTGCACCGCACGACCAAAGGCGACGCCGAGCAGCATCAGGAACAGCCCGAACAGCAGCCGTACCCGCAGCTTCAGCCACTTCGCGTTGGGCTCGGGAGCCCGCGCCGCCTTGAAATCCCTCACCGACTGGCTCCGGCTCGGCCCGCCACGCGGACGGTGGGCTGCGTGGCGTCCGGGACCTCCGCGCGCGCCCCGCTGTCACGCGCCGGCTTCTCCGCCGACAGCGACACCACGGCGCCGCCGCGCGGCATGGCCATGTTCAACTGCTCGCGCGCCACGCGCTCCAGCCGGCCCGGCGCCTTGAGCGTGGCCAGTTCCAGCTTCAGCCGGTCATTCTCGCGCGTGAGGATGCGGCTCTCCGCCTCCTCGCGCGACAGGCGGTAGCCCATGTCCACCACCAGCACCCGGCTGGTGACGTGCAGGATGCCCACCGCCACGAAGAGGGCGAAGAGGCACACGGCCGGCAGCAGGTGCAGCAGCACGCCGCCCACCGTCACGGAAGAACGCAACGCCGACACCCGGGAGTGCACCTTGCTCATCGGAGTTTCTCCACCACGCGCAGATGCGCGCTGCGTGAACGGGGATTGGCCTCGACCTCCGCCTCGGAGGCGGCCACGGCCTTCTTCGTCACCAGGGCAAAATCACCCACCCCGCTGCATACGCACACGGGCAGGCCCGGCGGACAGGTGCAGCGCCCCGCGAGCGCGCGGAACGCCTCCTTCACCTTCCGGTCCTCCAGGGAATGGAAGGCGATGACGGCAGCGCGGCCCCCCACCTTGAGGAGCCCGGGGATGGCGGCCAGCAGCGCGTCCAGCGCCTCCAGTTCGCCGTTGACGGCCATGCGCAGCGCCTGAAAGGTCCGGGTGGCCACGTGGATGCGGTTGGGCCACGCCTTGCGCGGCACCGCCCGCTTCACGACCTCCGCGGCCTCCAGCGTGCGCGTGGGCAGGGCCTTCTTCAGCTCGCGGGCAATGGGCCGCGCGAAGGGCTCTTCACCGTAGTCCTTGAGGATGCGGACCAGCTCGCGCTCGTCCGTGGTGGCGATCAGCTCCGCCGCCGTCGGGCCGTCCGGCCCCATGCGCATGTCCAGCGGGCCGTCCTTGGAGAAGGAGAAGCCGCGCTCGGCCACGTCGAGTTGCGGCGACGACACGCCCAGGTCCACCAGCACGCCATCCACGGGCAGCAGGTCCGCGGCGACGCGGGGCAGCTCGGCGAAATTGCCGGCACGGCCCTGGAAGCGCGGGTTCGCGCCCAGGCGCGCGGTGGCCGCGGCGAGCGCCACCGGATCCCGGTCCACGCCGACCACCGTGGCGCCCGAGGCCAGCAGCGCCTCCGAGTGGCCACCGCCACCCAGCGTCCCGTCAATGATGACCCGCCCATCCGCCGGCCGGAGCAGATCCACTGCTTCCCGCAGGAGGACGGTCTGGTGCTGGAAGTCCGAAGCCGTCACGGGCCGTCAGACGAAGGGGGCCCGTGCCAGCGCGAAGGCGGCTCGGGCATCGTTCATGTGCGGGTAGATTTCGAAACAGTCGTGCGCGCCGGCCGCGCGGAAGATGGCGGCCAGGTACGGCGACAGTCCGGACAGCTTCACGTCCCCGCCGGCGCGGCGGAAGGCATCCGTGCGCGCCATCAGCGGCTTGACGCCGCGGTAGTTCAGGTGCCCCACGTCCCCGAAGTCCAGCACCACCTGACGCGTGCCGCGCTGCAGCTTGCGGCCCAGGTCGTCGCACAGCTCGAGCAGGTCCTGCTCGCTCAGCTCGCCCTCCAGCATGAGCGTCTCGACACGGCCGGCGGCAATCGCCGCGCCCGCCAACCCTGGCCGAACCTCCAGAACCTGGTTCATACGCTTGCCACCCTCCCGGTACTTCGGGGTCCTGTCGACTTTCCCGTCACGCTTGCCGCAGCTCGGCGAGCACCTTCATCACATCCGCGGAGGTCGCTTCCTGGCGCGCTTCTTCCTGCGCCTTCGCCCACCCCTCCCGGCTCCACAGCTCGATGACCTTCACCATCCCCGCCCACACCACTTCCTTCTCCAGCCCCGCATAGGAGCGGAGCGTCGGAGGGATGAGCAGGCGCCCCAGCTTGTCCAGCGGGCACTCCTGCGCGCTGGCCACGTACAAGCGCATCAGCGTCTTCACCCCAGGCTCCATCGGGTTGCGCTTGGCCAACGACAGCTCCAGCGCTTCCCACTCCCGCACCGGGTAGGCGTGGAGGCATCGGTCGAGCGCCGTCGTGAGGATGAGCCTCTCGTCGTAGGCGCCCACCAGCGTGTCCCGGAGCTTCGCCGGGAGGCTCGTCCGCCCCTTCGCGTCGATCTGGTGCTCATAGACGCCTCGGAACACTCGGGACGATCCACCTTTTCAGCCCGCTGAGGGATGAACCTCCACTCCTTCCCACTCCTTACCACTTCCGGGCGGCATACATACGCGCCCCACCTGGGGGGGTCAAGAAACCGCAACAGGTTGAAACAGCGGTTTGTCCGCGCCGGACGTCCGGAAAGGCCGTCACACCTGGAAGGTCCAGTGGTTGGCGCCGTACGACGCCCTACCTATTGCGCTGGGGTAAACTTGAGTTCCCCCCTGACCCAGGCGCAAAGTGTCAGTCGCGTGAACACGAACGTTCGGCTGAAGGTGGCCTACAAGACGCCGCAGTCCCTGGTGGGGGAGTACACGCGCAGTGTCGGACTGGGGGGTGTCACCCTGGAGACGCGCCGCAGCCTGCCCCTGGGAACCCGCTTCACCTTCGAACTCCATGCGGGCGGTGTGCCTCGGCCCGTGGAAGTGCTGGGGGAAGTGGTCCAGGTCGTCCCACACGAGGAGTCCCAGCGCTTCCTCCTCACCGTCCGCTATGGGGTCGGAGAAGACCGCAGCGCGTTGGACGCCATCCTCCAGCGCATCTACTCCGCCGATGAACACTCCGGCCTGCGCCGCTTCCCACGGCTGCCCCTGTACCTGCGCGCCGTGGAGGCGGCCCCCCTGTCCCCGGGCTTCGTCGTCCGGGACATCTCCCGGGGCGGCGTGGGCCTGGAGGTGCAGGCCCCTTCCTTGCCGCGCCAGGTGAAGGTGGGCACGCCCTTCCTGCTGGAGATGGACTTCCGGGAGGGGCCCATGATGCTGCACGGCGAGGTGGTGTGGACCTCCACGGTGCCCCGGAAGAACTCGGGGACGGTGGCGCCGGGCTTCGGCGCCACCTTCGGCCGGCTCCGGCCGGACATGCAGCAGCGGCTGGAGGGGCTGTTGTCCCTGGCCACGCTGCCGCCCGTCCCCTGGAAGGCCCGGGTGAGCTTCGGCATGGAGGCCGTCGCGCGGATGCCGTGACGGCTCGGAGGCCCCCGCGGGCTACACCGCGCCCAGGGGGTAGCCGCCCGCGGACTCCAGGGCCGCCACCACCGTCTCCCGCAGCGCCGCCGGGTCATATGGCGTGAAGACGTCCAGCGTGCCCAGGCGCTCGAGCTCCTGGTCGAGCGCGCCCCCCTTCAACGTGGCGCACAGCGCGCGGCGCGTCCTGTCGTAGGCGCGGGGGATGGCGTCCAGTGCGTAGAGCTGCGTCATCGCCACCCGCACCGGGTCCAACGCGCCGGACGTGGCGGCCTGGCGCGTGCGCGTCACCATGGAGTCCAGGGCGAAGGCGTCCATCACCACGTCCGACAGGGCCGCGAGCACCTCCTGGTGCTGCTCCAGTTCCGGGCCGAACGTCTCCGCCGCCACGCGCAGGCCGTGGAGCGCCAGGTGCTTGGCGGCCTCGGCGGCGACCTCCTGCGGGGCCAGGGCGTCCTGCACGCGCGCGCGGGGCCGCTCGCCCCGGGACAGCTCCTCCGCCACGTTGCCGGCCATGGCGAACAGCGGCAGGTCCCCCCTCACCGCGCGCTTGAGGAGCATGCCGGTGATGAGCATGCGGTTGATTTCGTTGGTGCCCTCGAAGATGCGGTTGATGCGCGCGTCGCGGTACGAGCGCTCCACCGGGTACTCCTCGATGTAGCCCGCGCCGCCGTGGAGCTGGACGGCGTCATCCACGAGGTGGCCGAAGGACTCCGAGCCGTGCACCTTCATGATGGAAGACTCGATGGCGTACTCCTCCACCGCCTCCAGGAGGCGCGCCTCGTAGTCCGGGGCGTCCTTGTCCCCCTGCCCCAGGCGCGCATCCACGAGCCCGGCGGTGCGGTACGTCATGCTCTCCACCGCGTAGACGAGCGCGGCCATGCGGGCCAGCTTCTCGCGTGACAGCGGGAACTGGACGATGGGCGCGTTGAACTGCTTGCGCTCCTGCGTGAAGCGCAGCGCGTTCTGGAGCTGGAGCTTCATGCCCCCCAGCACGCCCGCGCCCAGCTTGAGACGGCCGTAGTTGAGGATGTTGAAGGCAATCTTGTGGCCCTTGCCCACCTCGCCCAGCTGGTTCTCCACCGGGACGCGCGCGTCCTCGAAGTAGAGCGGGCACGTGGAAGAGCCCCGGATGCCCATCTTGTGCTCCTCCGGCCCCACGGTGAGGCCGGGCGTGTCCTTCTCCACGATGAAGCCGGTGAACTTGTCCCCGTCCACCTTGGCGAAGACGACAAACACGTCCGCGAAGGCCGCGTTGGTGATGTAGAGCTTGGAGCCGTTGAGAATCCAGTGCTTGCCGTCGGGGGACAGGACTGCCTTCGTCTTCGCGCCCAGCGCGTCACTGCCGCTGCCCTGCTCCGTGAGCGCATAGGCCGCCACCCATTCCCCCGTGGCCAGCTTCGGCAGGTACTTCGCCTTCTGCTCGGCGTTGCCGAACCAGACGATGGGCAACGTACCGATGCCGGTGTGCGCGCCGAACGTCACCGACCAGGAGCCGTTGAGGCTCATGGCCTCCGCCAGCAGCAGCGACGTCGTCTTGTCCAGGCCGGTGCCGCCGTAGGCCTCGGGGATATCCACGCTCAGCAGGCCCAGCTCGCCGGCCTGTCGCAGCAACTGGCGCAGGAGCGCGTTGTCCTTGGCCTCGATTCGCTCGGACAGGGGGAGGACCTGCTCACGGGAGAACTGGAGCGCCGTCTTGAAGAAGAGGCGCTGCTCCTCCGTGAAGGTCTCCGGGGTGAGGATGCGGGCCGAGCCCACCTCCTCGAAGAGGAACGCGCCCCCGAGAGCAAGCCCCTGCTGCGAAGTGGCCTTGGATGCGGCATCCATGAGTATCCCTCCAGCGGGCGAGCGCACCCCGCCCTGGGACCTGAATCTAATCCTCCGGCTGGAAGTCGCCCGCGAAGACCCGGCGAGTCCTCGCCAGTCCACTGCCCTGCTTCGCTTCAGATGAAGTTCGCTGTCCGGCAGGCAGCGCCTTCCCGTAAGCAAACGGGCGAGCGGTGCCCTTCAAGTCAGCCGAAGCAGGCGGTCCTGGACACCGCGCACGCCAGGCTACGGGCCGCCGCCTTCGTTGTCGGCCTTGGCCCGAGCCCGCTTGCCCCGCGCCACCTCGGTGGCGAGCGCCTCCAGGCGCGGTGTCCAGAACACGCGGAACTGCTCCAGCCACGCGTCGACCTGCTGCAACGGCGCCGGGTCGACGCGATAGAGGCGGCGGGTCCCTTCGGCGCGAACCTCCGCGAAGCCGCTGTCGCGCAGCACCTTCAGGTGTTGGCTGACCGCCGGCTGACTGATGCCGAACTCCGCCTGGATGGACTCGGTCACCTCGCCAGAGGGGCGTTCCCCCTCGGCCAGGAGTTCGAGGATCCGTCTGCGCACCGGCTCACCCAGGACGTCGAAGGCATGCATCGTGGCTATCAGGTCCCCGGATGCCGCACGTCGGGCGGCGGCGCTCCAGTATAGAAGGCCGTCGTCCGCGCCGCGCGTGCCTTCGCCGCCGCGGCGTCCTCTCCCCGCGTCACATCCGCCTGGCCCCAGCCCTCGCTGCTGGCCGTGATGAACGCCTTGCCTTCATCCGAGGTCGTCCAGGATTCCACCGCGGCGCTGTCGACAGCGGCGCCGCCGGACTCCAAGTGCATGCCCAGGCCCATCAGCCCCAGCTCCCAGCCGACGCCGGTTGCACCAGGGCCGTAGTCGTCCCAGAAGGGGCTCACATGGGCCATGTGCTCCAGCCGCAGCCGGGTGCCACCGCCAGGCGCGTTGGCCAGGATGACCTCCAACCAGCTCACGCTCCCTCCGAACTCCCACGTCAACCCCAGGTGCCGCGGAGCCTCGCAACGGGTGACCGAGCCGCTGGCATTGCCCTTGAGCTCGTAACGCCCACCCAGCTTCAGGTCGCCGGACACCGGAAGGAACCAGCGGGGGATGCGCTCGGGGTTGGTCAGCGCGTCCCAGAGGTCCTCCACCGTCGTGTCGTAGTCGCGCGTGGCGACGACGACGCGTGCGGGCTTGCCCTCATGCTCACGGCTCTCCACCTCCCGCACGACGGCCCCCAGGTACCGCTTCACATCAATCATGTCGCCTCCATCAATAAGCATGGACTTATATAAACGGCGACTTATCGACGATGTCAATGCACAAGGCGATGACACGAGAGCGCGGCCACGGTGGATTCCACACAGCGGGTTCATCCTCCGTCCGGGGCCTTGTGCGGCGTGGGGTAGACGAAGCACAGGGTGTCGAACAGCGGCTCACCCGGCGCGGTGAAATTTCCGCCGAGCGCCCGCGCCGCCTGCGCCACCTCCGTGCCGAACGAGGGCACGAGGCAGATGTCCTCGGACGTCTTGAAGCGCCCCTTGAGCAAGCCCAGGCCCCGGCGGAGCGTGACGATGTCCTGCCGCCCCGCCCGTACTGGCACCGAGGGACCATTCGGATCCGGCCCCGGCAACTTGCCCACGCTGGTGGTCAGCTCGAAGCCGTCCGCGCGCATGATGATGCGCAGCTTGCCCGGCGCGACCTCCTCCAGCCATGCGCGGAAGCCCGCTTCGTCCCGCAGCACCACGGGATAGGCCACGGGCCCGTCCGGGTGCGCCAGCCACACGGACTCCGCCGAGTCCCGCAGCACGGTGAACAGCTCCGACGTCTGCACCAGGAACGTGTCCGCGTCCGGAACCACCAACACCGTGTGCCCTTTCACGCGCCGCGCCAGCCGCGCGGCGTCATCCGGGCGCGCTGGCTCGAAGGCCTCCTCGCCCACGCGCACGCGCTCCCCCGCCAGCGCCACCCGGAGCGCGGAGGCTGGAAGCGGCTCGCCATGGATGGGGCCCGCCACCTCCACTTCGGACGGCGACGCGGGTCGCGGTGCTTCCGGAGCCGCTTCGCCCGGCACGGTGAGCGAGGGCAAGGGCTCGGGCTTCAATGACTTGAGCGGCTCGGCCTGCTTCTCCTCACGACAGCCGGCGCCCACCACGACGAGCAGCACCACGGCGAGCGCCTGGGTGGCCGCATACATGCCCCGCACCATCCTCACGTGGCGCTCCACCCAAGTGGCCGCCATCCAACGTCGCTGGTGATGACGCATCGATAAGTGGCGCGCCGAGCGGGCATCCTTCGGCGTCCGGCCCTGCCCCCCGGCCCCCACAACACCTCGGGCACCGCCATGGTGGTGGATGTCGCGAGACGTAGGAAGAGGCACACCCATCGTCGAATCACAGTCAACGGATTTTTCCCGTAATGGCGTTTTACCTACCCCATGATACATTCAGGTGCCCCTGCCAAGACAGCACGGGCCCCCTTGGCGCAGCGGCCACCTGCACCCGAAGGAGCCGGAACGAACGTGCAGCAGCTTTCCGAAGGGCTTCATTTCGGTAAATACAAGCTGCTCGAGCGCATCGCGACGGGCGGGATGGCGGAGATCTACCGCGCTCGGATGACTGCGGCGGCGGGTGTCACCAAGCCGGTGGTCATCAAGAAAATCCTCCCGGGCTATGCGGGCAACAGCGCCTTCCTGTCGATGTTCGTCAACGAGGCCCGCATCGCCGCGGGGCTGAGCCACGGCAACATCGCCCAGGTCTTCGACTTCGGCGAGGTGGACGGCGAGTACTTCATCGCCATGGAGTGGGTGGACGGCCGCACCCTGTCGAGCGTCATGCGGCGCGCGCGGGAGAAGGGCATGTACACCCTGCCCCAGCCGCTGGCGCTGCTCATCGCCGTGGAGATGCTGGAAGGGCTGGGCTACGCGCACACGCGGCTGGATGAACGCGGCCGACCGCTCCACATCGTCCACCGCGACGTCAGCCCGCAGAACGTGCTGCTCAGCTACGAAGGCCAGGTGAAGCTGGTCGACTTCGGCATCGCGCGGGCGCGGCTGGCCGGCAGCGCCGAGCCGGTGGAGTACGACCTCAAGGGCAAGTACACCTACTTCGCGCCGGAGCAGGTCCGCGGGCGCGAGCCCGACGCGCGCTCGGACATCTTCGCCGCGGGCATCGTCATCTACGAGATGCTGTGCGGCCGCCTCCCCTTCGAAGGGAAGATGCCGGACGTGCTGCGCAAGCTCGCCCTGGGCGACTTCCCGCGGCCCCGCGACCTCAACCCAGGCATCCCCACCGCGCTGGAGCGCATCCTGCTCACCGCGCTGGCCGTGGAGCGCGAGCAGCGCTACGCCACCGCGGAGGCCTTCGCCGAGGCCCTCACACGCCACCTCCACACGGCCGGGCCCGACGTGTCCTCCAGCGCGCGCGCTCACTTCATGGGCTACCTCTTCGAGGCGGAGCTGGTGGGCGAAGGCCGCCCCGTGCTGCTGCCCCGCGAGTTCCTGGCGCAGATGGCCCGGTGGACCCAGTCCCCCTTGGAGCGCCGCGCCCTCCGGGAGATGGCGCCGCCCGTCCGTGAGCCGCCCGATGATGAGGAGGAGCGGACCCCCATCGCCGAGTTCGAGCTGCCTCCCTCCCAGGCCGCCGCGCCCGTCGAAGGGCGGATGGAGCGCACGACGCTGACGCTCCCCGCGCTGCCCGGCCCCGGAGCGCCGCCCGAGCCCGGTGTCCCGCCCCTGGACGCGGCGGCATCGCGGACGATGGGCATGCCCCGGGCCGTCACCCTGGGCGCGCCCATCATCGTGGCGCTGACAGCCACGCTGGCCCTGCTGGTGTCGAACAGCACGGGCACCTTCTCCGTGGAGCTGAGTTCCTCCCCTCCAGGCGCCGCCATCCGGGTGAACGGCCAGCCACAGACCGCGCGCACCCCCGCCCTGCTCACGCAGCTCCCCGCGGACGCGGAGCACCTGCTGGAGGTCCAGGTCCCGGGCATGGTGGCGTGGAGTCAGACGGTGCGCGCCGAGCGCGGCACCACCCTGGCCGTCCATGCCCGCCTGCTCCCCAAGCGGATTCAAGGCCCCGCCCAGCAGCCACACCGCGCCCCGCCGCCTCATGAGGTGCGGATGCCCGCCGAGCGGATGTCCCTGTCCAGCGTGGTGCACGCCTTCCGCGTGCCCTACCTCTCCACCGCGCAGATGCGGCTGGACCCGTCGCGCACCTACAGCGTCCGGGTGGAGGGTTCGGCCTCGCTGGGACATGCCAATACGGTGGAACACGCCGGGTACTTCCTGGAGGGAGACGCGCGTCTGGCGGCACGCGAGTCCTTCGGCGTGCTGGACGGCGAGGAGCGGCTGGTGCGCCACGCCTCGCGCCTCCACGTCTTCCTGCTGGACGCGAACCGCACGGACAACCACGGCACGCTGATGGTCCGCGTGCGCGAATGGGACAACGACGGCGCCGTCACCACCCTGCGGGTGGACGCCCGGACGCACGCGGTGAAGCTGTCGCGCGTCGACCGCTTCCTGCTGCGCGGGCTGGAGCCGGACACGCACTACGACGTCGTGCTGCGGGACACCGCTGAGTCCGCGCGCACACGGGGCTTCGACGGGGGACCGGTGGGCCGCGTGCTGGGCCTGTACGGCGCCGGCGAGGGCCCGGAGACCGTGTCCGGCCTGCTGACGCTGCTGGAGGTGGGCCGCCCCCTGCGCCTGCGGGGCGCCACCTGGTTGCAGCTCGCGTTCCCCGACGACCACCTGGCCGACAACACCGGCAGCCTGGTGCTGGAGGTATCGCCCGTGACGGCGCCCGGCACCTCGCCCGCTCCCCCACCAGGGCCGCCCGCTCCCGCTCCCAACCGGTAACGGGCCGCTACAGCGGTGCAGCGACCTGTTGCCGAAAAGTTGATCACCGGAGGCTGCCCCCTACCCTGGGCGCCACGGAGGACTCACCATGAAGAAGCTGGTGGCGGTGGCCGTGTTCGGCCTGATGGGAACCCTGGGGATGGCCGCGCGCGTGGACGCCCGGCCGGGAGTGGACGGGATGGAGCCAACGGATGCACAGGTCGAGGCGGCGCTGGACGCGCGGCAGAAGCTGGTGCTGGGCAACCTCCTCCGGGTTCAGCAAACGGACGCACGCACGGCGGCAATCCACCGGTAAACTCGTGGCGTCCGACGTGGCTCGGTGCTAAGCCCAGGCCTGTTCCGACGTTCAGCCCACCAACCTCACCCGTGAGGGGGACATGCCTGAAGGGTCCGCGTCACTCCAGCTCGCGGTTGGCGACCGGGTCGTCTATCCGAACCAGGGGGTCTGCCGCGTCTCCGCCATCGATGTGAAGGAAGTGGCGGGACAGAAGCTCACCTTCGTCACGATGCGCCGCGAAGAGGATGGCGCCGTCGTGATGGTCCCCGAGGGCAAGGTGCTCGCCATCGGCGTGCGCAAGGTCGCATCCGCCGAGGACGTGGAGGCCATCTTCACCTTCCTCCGCTCGGACAGCGACAAGGCCGACCTCGACTGGAAGCAGCGAGCCCGCACCAACCTGGACCGGATGACCCAAGGCGGCATCATGGGTCTGGCCGAGGTGGTGAAGGGGCTCCAGGTTCTCAGTGAGCTGCGCCCGTTGCCGACCAAGGAGCGCGAGCTCTACGACAATGCCCGGCACCTGCTGGTGACGGAGGTCGCCGCCGCGCTGGGCACTGCCGAGGTCAACGCCGAGGACGCCATCGACATCGTCCTCTTCCCGCCCGGCCGCGAGCGCCCCAAGCGCACCGCAGCCGAGTTCCAGCGCGAGGAAGGCGACCTGGACCTGGACAGCGATTTGCTGGGCCTGGACAGCGACCTGGACCTGCCGTCCGACGAGGAGCCCTCCGAGCCGTCCGAGGAGGAGTCCAGCGAGGAAGGCGAGTCCGAGGAGGCCGCGTCCTCCGAGGAGAGCGCCCCCAAGAAGCGCGGCCGTCCGCCCAAGGCCAAGACGGAGGCGCCCGAGGGCGCCGAGCCCCCTGCTCCGAAGAAGCGCGGCCGTCCGCCCAAGCCCAAGCCGGAAGCCACGGCGGAGGGCGCCGAGCCCCCTGCTCCGAAGAAACGTGGCCGCCCGCCCAAGCCCAAGCCGCCCGAGGTGGAAGGCGCCGCGCCCGCCGCGCCGAAGAAGCGCGGCCGTCCGCCCAAGGTCAAGCCGCCCGAGGGTGAGAGCTGACAGCCCCATGGACCGACGGGCCCCTGCACATGGGGCCCTTCCGCCGAGGTGACGCCCCGTGATTCGCGTCGTGACGCTGGACCCCTTCGACGACAAGCAGCTCGCGAAGTTCAACCGCACGCTCTACACGGCGTTCGGCGTGGGCAGTGAGCACTCCGACAGCGTGGAGGTGCCCGCGGGCATGTCCGAGCCGCTGGATGCGGAGAAGCTGATTGATGAGGTGAAGGGCATCCGTTCCTACAAGGACGACAAGGTGCTGCTCCTCACCACGCGCAAGCTGAAGGACCGCGAGCTTCCCAGCGGCGTGGCGCCCACGGCGGGCTTCGCGCGCCAGGGGAAGGACCGCGCCATCCTCACCATCGCGCCGCACAAGGATTTGGAGAGCGCCTTCAAGGCCGTCTCCCGCCACGCGCTCCACCAGTTGGGGCACCTCTGGGAGCTGCACCACTGCCTGGACCCGCGCTGCTCGATGTACCCGCCCTGGACGCCGTCCTTCGCCCAGGGTGAAGCCATCTTCTGCACCTTCTGCCGCGAAAAGAGCGAGCAGAAGATTCGCCTTGCGAAGTCCTAGCATCACGCGCGCGCTGCCCCTCGTGGAGTTGGGGGGGCTGCTCCTGGTCGCGTTCCTGTGCCTGCTCTTCCACCTGCGCCTGCCGGGCCGCCTCCCGTCGGAGGCGGACTACCGCGCGGTGGCGGAGCGCCTCCAGGCGGAAGCCCAGCCCGGCGACGCGGTGCTGCTCTTCCCGTGGTGGACGGAGCGCGCCCGCATCTTCGTCCCCTCCACGCTGCCGGTGTACGGCTACCTGGGCTCGGACCAGGATGACTTGTCCGCGCACCCGCGGGTCTGGGTGCTGGGCCAGCCGGAGCTGCCCCGCTCGGACGAGGCGGGCTTCCTCGAAACCTTCCTGCGTGGCCGCCGCGCGGTGGGCGCCCCGTCGAGGCATGGCACGCTGACGCTGGCGCTCTATGAGAACGGCCGGCACCGTCCCCGGCGCTTCACCGCCACGGAGGCCTATGCGCGCGCCCGCGTGTACCTGGAGCAACCGGATGGCACGCGCCGCGACTGTCCCTTCGACGGCAAGGTGCACCGCTGCCCCGGGCCCGCGCACCTGTACGTGGCGCCGGAGTGGCACGAAATCCTCTACGAGCCGCGGCGCTGCCTGTGGATGCACGCGCCGGGCGGCAAGCAGCGGCTGGTGGCGGAGTTGGACGGCGTGCCCGGTGGCCTGGGCCTGCGCCTGGAGGGCGGCATCATCTTCGAGCACGCCTTCCCCAAGGACTCGCGCTTCTCCACCACGCACCTGGGCGTGGATGACGCGGCGAACGGTGCGCGGCTGCTGTCGCTGGCGATACCGCCGGGCCTGGAGGGCGTGCAGAAGGCCGAGGTCCGGCTCCCCGAGGGCGCGCCACACACGGTGAAGGTCTGGGTGCAGGCGGACAACGCGGACCGGCGGCAGGTGTGCCTGGACGTGCTGGCCGTGGAGCCCGAAGTGGGAGTGCAGGGATGATGCGAGGACGCGCCCCCACGCGCGACGAGAAGTCCCTGGCCTGGGCCCTGTGGGTGCTGGCCTTCGCGGCGCTGTGGCTGACGGAGTCCGCGGTGGGCTACACGCGCGACGAAAGCGTCTACTTCATCGCGGCGGAGGGCTACTCGAGCTGGTTCCGGCAGCTCTTCCAGTCACCGGCCCGGGCGCTGACGGACGCGGCCATCGTGCGCGCGTGGGACTACAACCACGAGCACCCGGTGCTGATGAAGACGCTGTTCGGCCTGAGCCACCTGCTCTTCCACACGGAGCTGGGATGGGTGCGCTCGGCGACGGCGTTCCGCATACCCGCCTTCGCCATGGCGGCGCTGATTCCCGCGCTGTCCTTCCTGCTGGGCAGCGCCATGTACGGCCGCCTCGCGGGGCTGTTCGCCGCCTTCGCCTTCATGCTGGTGCCGCGGCAGTACTTCAACGCGGAGATGGCGTGCTTCGACGTCCCCGTGGCCGCCATGTGGCTGCTCGTCGTGTACTGCTTCTGGCGCGCCATGGAGGACGTGCGCTGGGGCCTGTGGTGCGGCGTGGCCTTTGGCCTGACGCTGGCCACCAAGCACAACGCGCTGTTCCTCCCCTTCGTACTCACGCCCTTCGCGCTGTGGCGCGCCTACAGCGCCAGCGAGGGTCAGCCAGAGGCCCGCGCCTGGCTGGGCCGCTTCGTGGGCGTGTTCACGGCGGTGGCCGTGTTCTACGGCCTGCTGGTCCTGTCGCTGGGCGGCGGTGAGGGCTTCCAGCGGAAGTTCCTGCTGCTCAGTCCGCACACGCTGCTGTTCGCCGGGCTCGCGGTGGGCGGCGCCTGGGTGCTCAAGGGCGTGGACAAGGTGAACGCGCAGGTGGCGCGCGCGCTGGTGCCCATCGCCGCCATGGCGGTGCTGGGGCCCGTCATCTTCTACCTGCACTGGCCCTACCTGTGGCACCAGCCGGTGGACCGCACCGCGTGGTACCTGGCCTTTCACGCCAAGCACAACCACTACGCCTGGTTCTATCTGAACCAGTTGCTGCGCGAGCCGCCCTTCCCGCTCGCCTACGTCGTCGTGAAGACAGCGCTGACGGTGCCCACCAGCATCTTCGTCCCCATGGTGACGGGCCTGGCGGCGCTGGTGGCGCGCATGGTGCTGGGGGCCTTCACGCGGACGCGCGCGTGGGTGGAGCGCCCGGTGACGATGACGGAGGCGCTGGTGTGCGTGAACGCGGTGGCGTCCATCCTCATCATCAGCCACCCGCAGGTGCCGCACTTCGGCGGGGTGAAGCACTGGTTCCCGTCCATGGTGTTCCTGGGCATCCTCGCGGGCGCCGCGGTGGCCCGGGGCTGCACGGCGCTGTGGGAGCGGCTGAAGATGAAGTGGCCCTCATTGCCGCAGGCCGTGGTGGCCGTGCCGGTGTTCGCCATGCTGCTGGCCCCCGCGCTGGTGTACTCGGTGCGCGTGTTCCCCTACGGGACGGCGGCGTACTCGGAGCTGGCGGGAGGACTGCCGGGCGCGGCCACGCTGGGCATGCAGCGCCAGTTCTGGTCCAGCCATGTCACCGGCGTGCTGCCGTGGATCAACGCGAACGCGAAGCAGGGCGCACGCCTGTTCCTGCACGAGGTGCACGGCGGCTCGTTCCGCGACTACCAGCGCAACGGCATGCTGCGGAAGGACCTGCGCGCGGTGGGCAGCCCGGCGGACGCGGACATCGTCGCGTACCAGTACCACCAGGAGTTCCGCGAGCACGAGTTCCTCACGTGGCAGGCCTTCGGCACGCGCACGCCGGTGACGGGCCTCTACCTGGATGAGACGCCCCAGGTGGTCGTCTACGTCCGGCCGGAGACGCGGTAGCCCCTCGAGGCCACCGCGTCCGCCGGGACGCGGGGCTCAGGTGTCTCCGCCGCTGCTCCCCGCCTTCTTGCGGAAGTTCATCAAGTGGGCGGCCCCACGCAGGAGTTCCGCGTCACTGAGCGGCGCCACCTGTTCCTTCAGTTGCTTGTACTCGCTCTGGGTGACCTTGGGCCGGTCCCCGTCGATGCGCTGCTGGAAGAAAGGCTGGTCGGGGAAGTCCTTGTGGAAGAAGCGCTGGTCCACGTACTCGGCGCGCTGCGTACCCGGGCGCATGGCGAACTTCGTGTCCACGATGACGTCCGGGTTGCCGGAGATGGCCTTGTCCGGAGGAATCATGGCCGTGTTCGCGCCATGGGACGCCGAGGCCAGGTTGTTGGGCGACTGCGTCTTCTTGCCACCCTCGCCGTGGCCCATGCCGTGGAGGATTTCGTAGTCCGTTCGCGGCTCCGCCGTGCCGAGCTTCTGCTGGTACTTCGTGGAGCTCGTCTCCCCGCCCGTCATCTTCCCGAAGACCTTGGTGTGCTCGCCCTTGTCGCGGTCCGGCACCGCGGTCTGCACCTGCTGCGGCCCCAGGCCCCTGGGGTCGAGCGGCCCCGAGGCGAAGATGCCCTTCTTGCTCGCCGCCTGGCTCCCGTAGTGCGCCAGCATGTTCAGGTTGTCATTGGGACCGTCCTTCTCCGTCCGGAGCGCCTCCATGTTGGCCGGACGCGCCGCGTGCGTATCCTGGAGTCCCGCCGCCTGCGACTGCTTGAAGAGGTCCGCATTGGAGGGGCGTGGCCCTCCTGCCGCCGCCGCGCGCTGGGGCCGCGTCCTCACCGGCCCGCCGTCAAAGCCATCCGTCGGAGACGGCGTGCGATTCGAGGACGAAGCCGATGGAGACGGCGAGGCCGACGTCTTCGGCGGGGGCTTGGGGTACGGCGAGTAGCGGTTCGAGGAGGAAGTGCTGGGTTTGAGGCTTCGGGAGCCGACTTTCTTCATGGAGAACTCCTTCGGGGGGTGAGGAATTGAATCCAAATCCCTGGCGCCGTCGAGCCCGCCTCCCAGAAAGGCTACCCAGCGGGCGGCGGCGAAAGGAATATGTCTATCATTGACCATTTCCCCTCCCCGCCGACAAGCCCGCACAACCGTTCACTTGCTTTCTCAAATCCTGTCGAATTCCCATCTCAAGATGCGAATCCCACTCCATGCCTTCATCGCAGCAATGCTCGTGGCCTCTGCTTGTGGAGGCGAGGCACCGTCCTCCGCCGATTCCAGTCCGGACGAAGCCCTCGCTTCACGGGAGCAGGCGGCGTTCTCCGGTGTGAATGGCACCTACTGTCTGGTCAGCCCCTACAACTGCAAGCTGCAAGCGTCTGGCGGAAACCGCGTCCCCACCAACTCGCCCGAGGACGACAACTGGGGTCTGGTGACAGGCGTTCCCATCCGGGACGGTCATGGCACGGTGGTAGGCACCAACACGCGGACGAGCGCGGCCTTCAACTATGGCCAGACGCGCACCTTCGCGGGCGAGAAGCATGCCTTCGCGGTGTCGACGTCCAACTCCAGCGCCGGGTGGCTCCCCATCTCCAGCATCCTGGGGAGGACTTCCTTCGAGCAGAAGGTCGGCCACGTCTCCGCGCTCGGCGCGGGCCTGGGCAACCTGGGCTGCTACGCCGTGCGCGACTGGCACGACACCACGCTCGAATTCAAGAAGGTCGTCTACGACAGCACGGCGACGCACGAGCGGGCCGGGGACTACCTGCCGTTGGTGCGCGCCAATGGCCTGCGCTCGGCGAACCTGGTCTTCAACGTGCCGGGCTTCGCGCTGGGCGGGCCCGCAGTGGACCACTTCCCCGCAGGGACGAAGTTCCAGCGCCTGGACGTCCCCACCGAGCACGGCGTGCCGTCCATCGACATTCCCCTGTGGGTCCAGGACAGCGCCGGACGCTACCGTCAGCAGTCCGGCACCATGAAATTCCTCTACGGTTACGTCATCGCCGCCACGGGAACGAAGCGCAACGGGTGGATGGCCTATGACGCCCTCCAGGTCAGCTCTGGCTGTCCCTGAGCCCCGTCAGGAGCGCGCCCACGTCGCGCGCGGAGGACATGACGCCGTGCATGCGCGCGCCCGCCCGGTCGCGGTGTGCACTGGCGGTCGTTGTAGCTGGCGCGACCTGTCACAGGACAACCCCTGACCTCCCCTCAGGACGAAGCTCCGAAGTAGGCTGGAGGGAGGCAGGTGAAGGCTCTTCCACACCCCGGGAGGGACACATGAGGCGCTGGACTGGGTTGTTGGCGGTGGCCGCGCTGTGTGGCGCGGCTTGTGACGGGAAGAAGTCGACGGACAGGCCCACGCGGGCCGAGCTGCGGAAGACGGGCGGGGCCACGGTGGAGGTCATCCCCTCCGACGGCCAGCTTCCCTACTGCATGCTGTACACAGTGTCCGAGAAGGGCGTCATCCGGCAGCTCACGCTGACGCGGGAGAACCGCTCCATCCGCTGTGATGCGAACAAGCCCGTGGCGCACACGAGCTTCCGCATCCCCGTTCAGGAGGGGAAGGTCCGCATGTACATCTTCTTCTCCGACGACCGCATCCCCGCGGGCCCGGTGGCGCAGCAGCTCTACGAGCTTCGGAGCCAGGAGCGCATCAACGCCATGGACCTGCGCCTGCCCGGCCGCGTGTTCGTGGAGACGTTGGAGTTCACCCCCGAGGAAGGCGGCACGCCCGTGACGGGCACCGTGGTGGGCGCGGGAGGCGACACCGAACCGGAGGGCACGGGTGCCCCGGTGCTGTCGGATGGTGGCACCGAGGGCAGCGGCATGGGCGCCATGGACGAAGCGCCCTGAGCCATGAAGCGGCGCGCCGGGGGAATCCCCTCCCCCGGCGGGCGGCGGCTCAGTAGGCCTCGCGCGCCAGGGCCAGCAGGTCCGCCTGCGACACCTTCCGCGGGTTGCTCAGGTGCGAGGCATCCTGGAAGGCCTTCTCGGCAATCCGCTCCAGGTCCTTCTCCTGGACGCCCGCGTCGCGCAGCCGCGAGGGAATGCCCACCGCCGCGTTGAGCTTGCGCACCCGGTCGATGGCGTTGCCCGCGAGCACCTCTTCGCGCGCCTGCGTCGTGTCCCCCAGCGCCACCGCGACCCGGGCCAGCCGCGCCGTGCAGACCGCGCGGTTGAACTCCATCACCACGGGCAGGACGATGGCATTCGCCAGGCCGTGGTGCACGTTGGACACAGGCGTGAGCGCGTGGGCCAGCGCGTGGCAGGCCCCCAGGCCCTTCTGGAAGGCCATGGCGCCCTCCATCGCCGCCACCATCATGTCCGTGCGCGCGGCCAGGTCCTTGCCGTCGCGCACCGCCGTCTCCAGCGAACGGCCCACGCGGTAGATGCCGTCAATGGCCACCGCGTCCGCCAGCGGGTGGAAGCCATTGGCCAGGTAGGCCTCCAGGCAGTGGGTGAAGGCATCCATGCCCGTGGCCGCGGTGATGCCCGGCGGCAGCCCCAGCGTCAGCTCCGGGTCGCAGATGGCGGCGCGCGGCAGCAGGTACGGACTGAAGATGACCGTCTTGCGGCCCGTGTCCTCCAGCGTCACCACGCCCGAGCGCCCCACCTCGGAGCCGGTGCCCGCGGTGGTGGGAATCGCGATGAGCGGCGGCAGGTCGTCGCGCACGTACTGGTCGCCGCCCTTCGCGTCGTCATAGCGGCTGAGCGGCGGCTCGTGTGTGGTGAGGAGCTGAATCAGCTTGCCCGCGTCCAGGGCGCTGCCGCCCCCCAGCGCGACGATGCCGTCGCAGGAGTGGCTCCGGTACGCCTCCAGGCCCGCGAAGACGTCGCGCTCGGTGGGGTTGGGCTCCACGCGGTCGAAGACTTCACAGGCCAGTCCCGCCGTATTGAGCACGTCCGCCACGCGCGCGGCCAGCCCCGCCTTCACCACGCCCGCGTCCGTCACCAGCAGCGGGCGCTGGATGCCCAGACGCTGGGCCTGCGCGGGCAGGCGCAGCAGCGCGCCGGCGCCGAAGACGATGCGCGTGGGCCACGCCATCTCGGTGACGCGCGGCTCGGAGGGAATGTCGAACGGCTTCATGACGGCTGCCTCATTTGCGCTCATCAGATGAGCTCCAGGTAACGCTCCAACTCCCAGTTGGTGACGGCGCGCTCGTACTGACGCACCTCCCACTCGCGCGTGCGCACGAAGTGGTCCACGAAGCCGTAGCCCAGCAACTCCCGCGCGCGCTCGCTGCCCTTCAGCAGCGCCACCGCGTCCTTGAGGTTGCGGGGCAAGGGCGGCGCGTCGTTCTTCGCGTAGGCGTTGGACTCGCAGGGCGCGGGAGGCTCCACCTCGTTCTCGATGCCCCACAGGCCCGCGGCCAGGCTGACCGCCATGCCGATGTACGCATTCATGTCCGCGCCCAACTGCCGGTACTCCAGGCGCATCGCCTTGGCGCTCTCACCGATGACGCGGATGGCGGTGGTGCGGTTCTCCAGGCCCCACGTCACGGTGGTGGGCGCCCAGGTATTCTCCACGCTGCGCTTGTAGCTGTTGATGGTGGGCCAGTAGAGCGCGGTGAGCTCCGGCATCAGCGCCACCTGCCCGCCGATGTAGTGGCGCAGCAGCTTGCTCATGCCGTGGGGCGCCTTCGCGTCGTGGAAGAGGTTCTGCTCCCCGTCCAAATCCCACAGCGACTGGTGGACGTGCCCCGAGCACCCCGGCAGCTTCGCGTCCACCTTCGCCATGAAGCACGCGGTGACGCCGTGGCGGGCGCAAATCTCCTTCACCACCGTCTTGAAGAGCGCGGCCTTGTCCGCCGACTTCTCGATGTCGTCGTAGCGGATGGCCGCCTCGAAGACGCCCGGCCCCGTCTCCGTGTGGAAGCCCTCGATGCCCAGGCCGAAGGCGTTGCACCCGTCGATGAGCGCATGCACCAGCGGCGCGTTGAGCGACGTGCGCAGCCACGAATAGCCGAACATGCCTGGCGTCAGCGGCGTCAGCCCCTGGAAGTCCTTGTCGCGCAGGCTCTGCGGCTGCTCCTTGAAGATGAAGAACTCGTACTCCGCGCCGAAGCGCGGCAGGTACCCCAGCGAGCGCGCGCGGGCGGCCACCTTCTGGAGCAACTGCCGGGGGCTCGCCTCGAAAGGCGTGCCGTCGGGGTTTTCGAAGTCGAGCAGGAACGCCGCGGTGTCCGGCTCCCAGGGAATGACGCGGCCGGTGGACGGGTCCACCTTCGCGTGGGCATCCGGGTAACCGGTGTGCCAGCCCGTCACCTGGGTGTTGTCGAGCAAGTCGTCGCTCAAGTCCCAGCCGAAGACGACGTCACAGAAGCCCAGGCCGCCTTTGGCGGCGCTGAGGAACTTCTCCAGGGAGATGTACTTGCCGCGCCAGACGCCATCGACGTCCACCGCGCCCACCTTCACCTTCTGGACGCCCTTCTCATCCAGCCAGCGGCGCAGCGTGTCCACGCTCGCCGCGTCCCGCGCCGCCGGGCCTCGCGCCGGTGCACGCGATGCCTTGCCGCGAACCCGGCGAGCCATGGCAGGGTGGGTCAGGACCTTCGCCTTGGGTCGGGTTGGCATCGATTCAATCCCCTCTCTTGCTGGAAACGCCCGACACCTGGGGCTCCACCCGCCGCCCGGCCATGCTCAGCCTGGGGACGAGGAATGAGAAGGTGAGCCAACAGGCGCCGGTCATGTGGGTACCTCGAAGCACACGGGCGCGTTCCACTGCGACTGGCCAGGAACGGACACGCGGGGCACGACACGGTAGGAATGGGGACGCAATGCGGCAACCTACGGCGGTGAAGAACGTCCTCTTGCTGAAAGCCGGTGAGGCGGCCGAGGCCGTGCGCGTCTCCGTCGGCGATTACGACCGGTGGTTTCTGCAAGCCATCGGACTGTCCGGCTACCGCTTCGACATCGTGCTGGCACACCGGGACGCCCCCTTGCCCACGCGCGCGGATGGCTACGACGCGGTGATGATGACGGGCTCGCCGCTGTCGGTGACGGCGCTCGAGCCGTGGATGAAGCGCGCCGCGGACTTCATGGTGGAGGCCGGTGAGCGGGGCACGCCCGTGCTGGGCGTGTGCTTCGGCCAGCAACTCCTGGCGCATGCGTATGGCGGCCGCGTCTCGCGCAATCCCCAGGGGCGGGAGACGGGCAGCGTCGAGGTGACGCTCACCGAGGCCGGCAAGCAGGACCCACTCTTCGACGGCGTGCCGGAGCGCTTCATCGCGCAGGCGACGCACGAGGACATCGTCTCGCACCTCCCCGACGGCGCGCAGGTTCTGGCGGGCAACGCGAACACGGCCGCGCAGGCGCTGGCCTTCCGCCCCACCGTGCGCGGCGTGCAGTTCTATCCAGAGGCCAGCGTGGACACCCTCCGCGCCGTCATCGAGGCCCGCTGGGAGGGCCTCGAGCGGGACTCCGTGGCGCGAGGCGCCGCGCCCGGCGAATACGTCCGTCAGCTCCTGGCGGGCCTCACACCCTCTCCCGCGGGCCGCAGAATCCTGCTGAACTTCCTCGAGCGATTCACCTGACCTGACAGAGGCCCTCCGTGTCCCGTCTTGCCCTGCCGACCCTGCTCCTCGCCCTGCTCACCACCGCGTGCTCGGAAGACCTGTGCACCCAGGCGCCCCGCTGTGACGACTCGGAAGCGCTCAACTGCGAGCCGGAGTGCAAAGTGGGCCCGTGCTCCAGCGGCCCCATCCTCCAGGCGTGCACCGAGCGCACGACGTGCACCGTCGTCCCCGGCGACCGCAACGACGCACGCTTCTACCGCTCCCGCGCCGTGTGCGCCGTCACCCTGGAGGCCTGCGACCCAGCGACCGCGGCCCCGCCCACCTGCGGGAGCGACCGCTTCGCCACCGGCTGCAGCGCCTACCGCCGCGACATCCGCGTGCCCTGCGCCCAGTCTGCGCTCTACTTCGCGCAGGTGCCCGCCTGCTGCCAGGGCCTGGGCACGGGCGACGGCGGCACCGACGCGGGCACGGGCGACGGTGACGCGGGCGTCCCCGACGCGGGCACGGCCGACGCCGGCATTTGAGGTAGAGAAGAAGCCATGGCGTCTCGCTGGGACCACCTCTTCGACCTCAAACCGACTTCCCTGCTGGAGCACCTCCTGGAGGAGGTGGCGAAGCTGCTGCACAAGGACCTGCTGCAGTGGCCGCCGCCCGTCGAGGAGCTGGACCTGGACACCGGTGGCCACTTCGCGACTCTCTTCACGGAGCCCCGGCCGCGGCCGTCCCGGGCCGTCTACACGGAGGCGTTCCGGCTGGCGCAGTGGGAGCTGGCGCGCGAAACGGACGCCTACGACGACTACATGCGCAACAAGCGCTACCTGGAGCGAGGCCTGGTGCCGAGCGACCGGCTGCCCCTGCTGCTCCTCAGCCGCTGGCTCACCGAGCAGATGCTGGGCCTGGGCGAGGCCACCGAGGGCCGCGTCAAGCGCAAGCACATGCGCGACTGCCTGGAGCGGCTCCAGTCAAAGCTCGGCGCCTTCCCGGTGCCTGGCGTCTGAGCCGCCGCCGGGTGGCTCGGTGAAATGTTGAACAGGCACCATCCCCCTCCCAGGACGCCGGCGGGGCGCTCATGTGGCGGCCCTTGTCACCGGGAAGGCACTGCCGTAAGCCAGACGGCATGTCGCAGCAGCCTTCGGACTCCACCGCCTCCGCCAACCGACGCAAGCGCCTGCTCCTCTTGGGAGTGTTGTGGCTGAGCCTGGCGCTGGTCCTGTTGGCCTTCCGGTCGGTGGTCATGCCCTTCGCGGGCGCCGCGCTCATCGCCTACCTGGTGCAGCCGCTGGTGGGGCGCATCTCCCGGGTGAAGGTGGCCGGCCGGCCGGTGCCGCGATGGACGGCGCTGCTGCTCATCTACGCCGGCTTCTTCGTGGGCGTGTACCTCTTCATCGTCGCGCTGGTGCCGCAGCTCTACCGCGAACTGTCCCGCGTCAGCCGTGAGGCGGTGACGTTCGCCAACACGCTCACCCCGGAGCACGTCCAGGAGCTCGCGCAGCGCGCGGAGACGTGGCTCAGCACACGAGGCATTCCGGTGGCGCTCTCCAACCGCGCGCTGGAGGGCGCGGACGCTGGAAGTAGCAACGGCACCTTCGGCTTCGCGCTGGATTTGGAGCAGTTCCTGGGGGACGCGGTGAAGCGCGTGTCCATCCTGGTGCAGGAGAACCTGGGCGACATCGTCAACGTGTCCCGCAGCATCGTCACCAGCGTGGCCGCGGGCGTCTTCATGCTCTTCTTCGTGCTGATGGTGGCCGCGTTCTTCTCCATCGACGCGCACGCCATCCGCCGCTACTTCGGCACGCTGATTCCGCCGGAGTACGCCATCGACGCGCGGCAACTGCTGGAGCGCATTGACCGCTCGTTGTCCGGCGTGGTGCGCGGGCAGGTCACCATCTGCATCGTCAACGGCATCCTGACGTTCATGGGACTGCTGCTGTTCGGCGTGAAGTTCGCGTTCCTGCTGGCGACCATCGCCACCTTCTTCAGCCTCATCCCGATTTTCGGCACCATCCTCAGCTCGGTGCCCATCGTCCTCATCGCGCTGGCGGACGGCTTCCAGAAGGGGCTGGCGATTCTCGCGTGGATCATCGGCATCCACGCGGTAGAGGCGTACTTCCTCAACCCCAAAATCATGGGGCAGGCGGCGCACCTGCACCCCGTCATCGTCGCCTTCTCCCTCATCGCCGGAGAGCGGCTCTTCGGGCTGGTGGGCGCCCTCTTCGCGGTGCCCGTGGCGTCCGTCCTGGTGGCGTGCTTCGACTACGCGCGGCTCAAGGCCCAGCCCGCGCCCGCGGTGGCCCTGGCCACGCCCGGACCGCTGCCTGCTGAACGTCAGCCGCCCGCCGCCTGAGCCCTACTGGCAGGCGGCGGCGCAGCGCGCTTCACGGCAGGTGGGGATGCAACGCCCGCAGTCGATGGAGCCCTCCGGGCAGCCACTGGTACAGGGGGCGCGACACGTCGGGCCTTCGTCCGCGTGCGTGACGGCGGTCCCCAGCCCACAGCACGCGTCGGCCACGCAGTCGTCGTCCGTGTAACAGGTCTTGTCGGACAGCACCGGGGGCACGTCCCCCAGCGGCAGGTCTTCCAAACCGTCACACCCCACTCCACCACCGCCCAGCGTCACCCCCAGCACGAGGGTGAGCAGGCGGAAACGTCCGTGTCTGAGCAATGGACACTCCTTGCTCAGACAATCTCTACCGGTTCATCGACCCGAGGAAGTCCGCATTCGACGGGGTGGGCCGCATGTGTTTGAGCACGAACTCCATCGCGTCGATGGGGGTGAACGGGTGGAGCACCTGCCGCAGGGCGGTGATGCGCACCAGGTCGCCCGGGCCGAGCAGCAGCTCCTCCTTGCGCGTACCGGACTTGTTGATGTCCAGCGTCGGGAAGATGCGCTTCTCCATCAGCTTCCGGTCCAGGACGATTTCGGAGTTACCCGTGCCCTTGAACTCCTCGAAGATGACTTCGTCCATGCGGCTGCCGGTGTCGATGAGCGCGGTGCCGATGATGGTCAGCGAGCCACCCTCTTCGATGTTGCGCGCGGCGCCGAAGAAGCGCTTGGGCTTGTGGAGCGCGTTGGCGTCCACGCCGCCGGACAGAATCTTGCCGGACGCGGGCACCACGGTGTTGTAGGCGCGCGCCAGACGGGTGATGGAGTCCAGCAGGATGCAGACGTCGTACTTCTGCTCGACCAGGCGCTTGGCCTTGTCGATGACCATCTCCGCCACCTGCACGTGGCGCGTGGCGGGCTCGTCGAAGGTGGAGGACACCACCTCGCCGCGCACGCTGCGCTCCATGTCCGTCACCTCTTCCGGGCGCTCGTCCACGAGCAGCACGATGAGGTACACGTCCGGGTGGTTGCGGCTGATGGCGTGCGCGATGTTCTGCAGCAGCACCGTCTTACCGGCCTTCGGCGGCGCCACGATGAGGCAGCGCTGGCCCAGGCCGATGGGGCAGAACATGTCGATGATGCGCGTGGTCATCTCCGACGACTCATGCTCCAGCTTGAGCTTGCGCGTCGGATAGAGCGGCGTGAGGTTGTCGAACAGGATGCGCTCGCGCGCCGCGTCCGACATCGGGTCCGCGAAGTTGACCTTGTCCACCTTCTGGAGCGCGAAGAAGCGCTCGCCCTCGCGGGGCTGGCGGATGGGGCCCGTCACCGTGTCGCCGGGACGCAGGTTGAAGCGGCGCACCTGCGACGGGGACACGTAGATGTCGTCCGGGCTGGGCTGGTAGTCGCTGTCCGCACTGCGCAGGAAGCCGAAGCCGTCGCTGAGCAGCTCCAGCACGCCCTCCGCGTGGACCTCGAAGCGCTTGTCGGCGATGCCGCCCAGCAGCGCGAAGATGAGGTCCTGCTTCTTCAGGCCCTGGTACCCCTCGATGCCCACGTCGTGGGCCATCTTCGAGAGGTCGGTGATCTTCATCCGCTTCAGGTCATTGAGCTTGATGACCTGCATGGGCTCGCCATCCCGGGTGACTTCCGTGATGGCGGGAGTCTCAGGGGACTCCGGCGGGGGCGGCAGGGAGGCGGCCGGCTCCTCGGACTCGCCGGAGATACGGGCCTCCTGGAGGTCGTCGTCCCGCACCGGGCGGGAGATGGGGGTGAGCACAGGACGGGGTGGCTCGGCGGGAGCCTCCTCGACCTCGGCGCCGGGCTCTTCGTCGCGGCGGGCGGCGCTGCGGCGGGCGCGCGGGGCGGGCTTCTCGGCCTCGTCCCGCTCCACCGTCTTCGCGGCGCGCTTGCGGCGTGGCTTCTCCGCGTCGGCCTCGACGGCGACATCGGTGTCGGCAGCCTTCTCTCTCGAAGTACGGGCTTTACGCATGTCTGTAACGCTTGGGAGGAATGAAGCGCCCGAGGACTCGGACGGGTGGAATGGCGGGGGGAGACGTCCGCGCGGCCCTCGGAAGCACCTTCCAGGAGGACGGCCCCGCCGGAATCCCAGGAAGGGACTGCGCGGGCGTGAGCCTTGTGGTTGGGAGAAGCGTCGGCGCCGTCGGAATACACCTGCGCCATGAACCGCAAGGGACGTTATTGACCCCCTCCTGGCCTGTCAAGGCATCTTGAGGGCCACGGTTGCGTCGCTTCCAGATGAGCAACACGCGCCCCCGGGGCCCTCATTTCCAGCCGGCCGTGCGGGCCTTCCGGAGTCCCCTGCCCCGGACCTGAGGACCCGGCGGGTCGGCGCGCGGACATCGCCACTGCCAGCAATAACACCTGGCCCTCCAGGTCCGCTTCCCCCTCAGGACGCGGTTCACGCGGAGACGACGACCGGACCTTGTCAGTCGGGAACCGTAGAGTGGCCGCCTTTCGAGGCACGCGCCGACGCGCCGTGTTTTGGAGTAAGGACCGCGAACCGTGGACGACTTCCAGAAAGCCGCAGCCCGAGCCCGTGAGCTCCACCGTGAGCTGGCGCACCACAACTACCGTTACTACGTCCTCGACTCGCCCGAGGTCAGCGACGCGCAATACGACAAGCTGATGCGCGAGCTGCAGGACCTGGAGGCGAAGCACCCGAGCCTCCAGACGCCGGACTCGCCCACCCAGCGCGTGGGCGGCGCGGCGGCCGAGGAGTTTGGCGAGGTGGTGCACCGGGCGCCCATGATCTCGCTGGCCAACATCTTCGAGGACCAGGGCCTCACTGAGTTCGACGAGCGCATCCGCAAGCTGGTGGGCCTGCCGGGCATCGCCTACGTCTGCGAGCCCAAGCTGGACGGACTCGCCATCGCGTTGCGTTACGAAAAGGGCGCGTTCGTCCAGGGCGCCACCCGGGGCGACGGCACCACTGGCGAGGACGTCACCTCGAACCTGCGCACCATCCGAAGCCTGCCCATGTCGCTGTTCCCCCAGGACGACGTGAAGGTGCCGGACGTGCTGGAGGTCCGCGGTGAGGTCTTCATCCGCAAGAAGGACTTCCAGAAGCTCAACGAGAAGCGCGAGGAGGAAGGCGAGCCGCTCTTCGCCAACCCGCGCAACGCCGCCGCCGGCAGCCTGCGCCAGTTGGACCCGCGGATGACGGCCGCCCGGCCCCTCTCCGTGTTCCTCTACGAATGCGTCCCGGGCGAAGGCGTGCCCGTCTTCAAGACGCACATCGAGAAGCTGGAGTACCTCAAGACGCTGGGCCTGCCCATCAACCAGTACCGCCGCGCCGAGGGCCTGGAGGGCGTGCGCCAGGCCTATGACGCCTCCCTCAAGGGCCGCCACGAGCTGCCCTTCGAAGTGGACGGCATGGTGGTGAAGGTGGATGACGAGGACCAGCGCAAGCGCCTGGGCCAGGTCTCCAAGAGCCCCCGCTGGGCGGTGGCTTACAAGTTCCCTCCGGAGGAGGAGTCCACGGAGGTGATGGACATCGGCATCCAGGTGGGCCGCACGGGCGCGCTGACGCCGGTGGCACACCTCAAGCCGGTGAAGGTGGGCGGCGTCACGGTGGCGCGCGCCACGCTGCACAACGAGGACGAGCTGCGCCGCAAGGACGTGCGCAAGGGCGACACCGTCTTCGTGCGCCGCGCCGGTGACGTGATTCCGGAAATCGTCTCCGTGGTGCTGTCCAAGCGCCCCGCGGACTCCGCGCCCTTCGAGTTCCCCAAGCACTGTCCTGTCTGCGATGCGGTGGCGACCAAGGACGAGGACGGCGCCATCATCCGCTGCACGGGCGCTTCCTGCCCCGCACAACTGGTGGAGAAGATCCGCCACTTCGCCAGCCGCCTGGCCATGGACATCGAAGGGCTGGGCGACAAGCTGGCCGCGCAGTTGGTGTCCACCGGCAGGGTGAAGGCGTTCGCGGACCTCTACGCGCTCACCAAGGAGGACCTGCTGACGCTGGAGCGCATGGGCGACAAGAGCGCGGACAACCTCATCGCGTCACTGGAGCGCTCCAAGCAGACCACACAGCGCCGCTTCCTCTATTCCCTGGGCATCCGCCACGTGGGTGACGCCACCGCCAAGGCGCTGGCGGAGGCCTTCCCCCGGTCAGAGATGCTCTTCGAGGCCAGCCTGGAGGACATCTCCCGCGTAAAGGACGTAGGCCCCATCATGGCCCAGGTCATCCACACCTTCTTCCAGGAGCCCCAGAATCAGGAGGCCATCCGCGCGCTCCTGGCGGCGGGGGTCCAGCCCGCGGCGCCCCAGGTCGCCACGGGAGGCCCCTTCGTGGGCAAGTCGGTGGTGCTCACCGGCGCGATGACGGGTATGACGCGGGAGCAGGCCAAGGAAGAGGTCGAGCGCCGGGGCGGCAAGGTCGCCGGAAGTGTCTCGCGCAAGACCGATTTCGTCGTGGCCGGTGAGGATGCGGGCAGCAAACTGAAGAAGGCCCAGGAACTCGGGGTAAGAATCCTGGACGAGCAGGCGTTCCTGCAGATGCTGCAGACGAACGCCTAGAGGATGGGGCAGTCCATGAGTGGCACGCGGCGAGCCTCGCTGCGCATCGAAGGCAAGGTGCAGGGCGTCTTCTTCAGGGAGAGCGCCCGCGTTGAAGCCACACGCCTGGGCCTGACAGGCTGGGTGCGCAACCGGCCGGACGGGGCCGTGGAGGCCGTCGTGGAAGGGGAGCCCGCCGTGCTCGAGGAATTCATCCACTGGTGTCATCGCGGTCCGGCGCAGGCCCGGGTTTCGGGCGTTCAGCGCACGGACAGCAAGGCCACCGGCGAGTTCAGTCAATTCAACGTGGAGCGCACGTCATGACGCCCTACGCGCTGGCCTCTCTCCCGGCCATGCTGGGTATCCGGGCCGGGTCCAAGGTCTCCGTCATCAACCCGCCGCGGGGCTTCGTGCAGAAGCTCAACCCGCTGCCGGATGGGGTGGAGTTCCTCATCACCGCGGTGACGGGCCTGGATGTCATCCTCTTCTTCACCGAGGACCCCCAGGAGTTGGTGCAGCGGCTGCCGGCCCTGGCCCGCGCCATGGCCCTCACTGGCGGCATCTGGGTGTGCTGGCCGGGGGGCGAGGGTGCCCGCCGGGACCTCTCCGAGGACTTCGTCCGCCACGCGGCCCTGGACATCGGTCTGGTGGACAACAAAATCTGCATCATCGACGCCACCTGGACAGGCCTCCGGCTGGTGAGGCGGCCCCGAGGGCGACCGGACAAGCCAGGGGAGCGCAAGCGAGCCACCGCCCAGGCCTGATGCCCTGCCGGGTAGCCGCCCGGCATCTGCCTGACAGTGGATGGAAGCCGTTTCTCGGCTTTACACACCTGGGGGGCCGTGAAAAACTCCCCGTGTTTCTGGACGGTTGTGTGACGCCCCGCGTTGTCGGGGGTCGACGTCTGGTAGGGATTTTGACGGGTTGCGTTCCCGGCTCCTCCGGGCGCGTCAGCTGCACCGAGGCTCCAGTCGCCCCCCCAAGGTGGCCCACGATGGGCATCGACCGGGTGTGGATAGAAGAGCGGGCGGCACGCGCGTCGTGGGGAAGCTCGAACGCGTTGTGAAGACAAGGCCTCGCCCGGCACGGTGCCGGTCGCAATGCGGGGCGCCAATGAACTCGGAGGAGCAGGCGGTGGTCCCCTCGGTCCTCGACAACGAGCCCCCAGCCGCACCCGGCATGCCCGGGCCGGTGTCGCTCGCTGTAGGCCCGCCGGAGGCCGCCTCTCCCTTCGCAGCGCGCTCGGAGGCGCGGCGTCTCGCCGCCGCCCGTCCGGTGAGGTCCGCCCTACCGCGCGCGCCAGCAGGATTCATCCATGAGCAGCATCCTGGTCATCAACGCCGCGGGCCGAGAGACGCGCGTCGCGCTCGTCGAGGGCGGACACATCGCGGAGTTCTACCTCGAGCGTAAGAAGGACAAGGGCGTCGTCGGGAACATCTACAAGGGCCGCGTCGTCCGGGTGCTCCCGGGCATGCAGGCCGCCTTCGTGGACATTGGCCTGGAGAAGGCCGCGTTCCTCTATGTCAGTGACGTCGTCTACGACCCTGACTTCGCGCGCGCGCAGTTCGAGCTGACCGAAGGTGAGCACGAGGATGCGCCGGACGTCCCGGACGAGTCCGAGGCCGAGGCCGCGGAGGCCGCCGCCCGGCACGCGCCCCCCCGTCACCTGGAGCCGGAGCCGGAGGACGCCCATTTCGAGCCTGTCGCGGCGCCCACCGAGTCCCTGCCGCGCGATACCGCCCTGGAGCTGGCCGCCAACGCCCCGACGGTGACGCCGCCGGGCGCGGAGACGCCGGTGGCGCCCGCGGAGGAAGCGCCGGCCGCCGGGTCGGAGCTGGTGGTGGCCGCCGAGGTGGCCGTTCAGCCCGTCACGCCCGAGCAGATTGTCGCGGTCGAGCCGTCCACGGCGGCGCCCGTGGAGGCCGCGCCTGCTCCGGCAGGTGGAGAGGCCGAGGCCGCGCCCTCCTCCGAGCCTCAGATGGCCGAGGCCGCCGTGGAGCCCGACGCGAACGTCGAGTCGCCCGAGGCGGCGCTGGCCGTTGCCGCGGCGTCCGAGCCCGACGCGGCCGGGGTGGCGGTGCCCGCTGAATCGGCCATGGAAGCGGCCGAGGGCGAGGCCACCGGTCTTCCCGTCGAGCCCCCTCCCCCCTCGGCCGCCGCGCTGGGAGACATCATCCCCTCGCCCGCTGAGGAGGGCGCGCAGGCTGCGAAGCCGTCCGAGGTCTCCGGCGAGCGCCGCACGCCGCGCGAGGCCCGTGAGGCGCGTGAGCCCCGGAACAGGGAGAAGGAGCGCGGCGAGAAGGACAAGGGCCGCCGGCCACAGGAGGAGAAGCGCCGGGGCGACAAGCACGAAGACAAGGAGAAGGCCAAGCCGCGCCGCACCGACAAGATTGAGGACCTGCTGAAGGTGGGCCAGGAAGTCGTCGTCCAGATTTCCAAGGACCCCATCGGCACCAAGGGCGCGCGGCTCACCTCGCACATCTCCATCCCCGGCCGGCACCTGGTGTTCATGCCCACGGTGGACCACGTGGGCATCAGCCGCCGCATCTCCAACGAGAAGGAGCGCCGGCGTCTGCGTGATATCGTGGACCGCCTGCGCCCGCCCGGGACGGGCTTCATCGTCCGCACCGTCGCGGAGAACGTGCCGCAGGAGAAGCTCGAGAGCGACATCCGGTTCCTCATCGAGGTGTGGAACCAGGTGGTGCGCAAGAACGAGAAGCGCGGCGGCCCTGGTCTGCTGCACCCCGACCTGGACCTCATCCTGCGCGCCACGCGCGACCTCTTCGCGCACGACGTGGAGAAGCTCGTCGTCGATGACCGCGAGGAGTACGAGCGCATCCTCGGCTTCGTCACCGCGCAGGACCCGGCGCTGCGAGACAGGGTGGCCCTGCACGAGGGCGACGACACCGTCTTCGACGCGTACGGCATCGAGCAGGAGCTCCAGCGCGCCACCCAGCGCAAGGTGTGGCTGAAGAGCGGCGGCTACCTCATCATCGACCAGGCCGAGGCGCTCACCGCCATCGACGTCAACTCGGGCCGCTACGTCGGCAAGAAGAGCCTCGAGGAGACCATCACCAAGATCAACGTCGAGGCGGCCAAGGAGATTGTCTACCAGCTCCGGCTGCGCAACATCGGCGGCATCATCATCTGCGACTTCATCGACATGGAGAAGGCGCAGAACCGCGACAAGGTCTTCAAGGCGCTGCAGGAAGCGCTGGGCCGCGACAAGGCCAAGACGAACGTGCTGCGCATCTCCGAGCTGGGCCTCGTGGAGATGACGCGCAAGCGCGTGCGCGAGTCCATTGGCCGCATGCTCCACGAGGACTGCCCGTACTGCGACGGCAACGGCTTCGTGAAGACGGCCACCACCGTGGCCTACGAAATCTTCCGGGAGATTCGCCGCGAAGCGCCGGGCTACAAGGACTCCACGCTGGTCATCAACTGCAACGCGGAAGTGGCGCGCCTGCTCCAGGGCGAGGAGCGCAACGAGCTGCGGCACCTGATGGACCGGTACAACAAGTCCATCCAGGTCAAGGCGCAGCAGAACTACCACCGCGAGCAGTACGACATCTACGGACGCTCGGCCTCGGGACCGGAGCACAAGGTGGCCTCGTCGCCTGGCTCGGGTGATGGCGAGCTGGCCATGCAGCAGCGCAAGCCCGACAGCAATGGCGGAGGCTACGGCCGCCAGGAGCAGGGCCGGCGCGGCGGTGGTGGCGGCGGTGGTGGAGGCAGGGACCGGGGTGGTGAGCGGGGCAACGAACGCTCCGAGCGCGGTGAGCGGGGCGGAGACCGTCGCGAGGGCCGCCGCGAGGGCCGGAGTGGCGGAGACCGCCCTCGGGGTGACCGGGGTGGCGAGCGGGGCGACCGTTCCGAGCGCGGTGGGGAGCGTGGAGAGCGCGGCGGCGAACGGGGCGAACGCTCCGAGCGCGGCGGCGAACGGAGCGAGCGTGGTGAACGCTCCGAGCGCGGCGAGCGTGGCGACCGGCGTGGCGACCGCGGCGAGCGTGGAGAGCGCGGCGGTTCGCAGAACACGTCTGGTGGAGGCGAGAACGCGGGTGGCTCGACGCCGCCTCCGCCTCCAGCCTCGGGTGGTGGGTCGGAGCCTTCGGGCGGCACGACCTGAGTTCTTTCCGCCGGTCAGTCGTCGGCGCCCTGCCCTGCCGGTGGTTTCAAGGCCGGGGCTGGGAGCCGGCGGCGCTGGCGAGGCGGAAGTCGCTGGCCAGTGCACACGAAGCCCCGCACCGTGTCGGCCTGTGTACGCCGGCAAGCCACCTCAAACCGAGGTGGGCTGGCACTGGCGGCCGCGGATTGGCTAGCGTGAGCCTCCATGCCCCAAGGCGGTTCCCGCCTCGCGCGGCCGGCCATGTCACACGGATGATGTCCTCACGCTCCGAGCACGTATCGCCCCGTGTGGGGCAGCGTTCCCTCCGCCTCCGTCAGGCCCGCGACTGGCGCGGCCGGGCCTCTTGAGGGAATCGGTGAAGCTGACGCCCCTCCCGTGGCTCCGTTACTTCCGCGAGCGGGCCACCCGGCTCTGGGCGCCCCTACAGCACACACCCGTGGGGCTGTTCGCGACGGACACCTTCCTGGCCGCGAAGACTGTGGCCCAGGGCTTTCGCGGGGAGAATCTCCGGCTTCGGGCCGCCGCGCTGACCTACGTCAGCATGTTCTCCCTGGTGCCCCTCCTGACGGTGGCGCTCGTGCTGCTGACCGCCTTCCACCAGGACGAGTTCAAGGAGAAGCTGCGCTTCGTCGTCAGCGAAGTGCTCAACCCCGGGGTGCGCGGCAAGTCCTCCCAGTTCCTCGACCGGTTCCTGAACCCCACGCACACCGTCGCCATTGGCAGCGTGGGCTTCCTGGCGGTGCTCCTGTCCGCCGGCTCGCTGCTGCGGCAGCTCGACGGCGCCGTCAACGAGCTGTGGGGCATCCGGCGGCAACGGCCGTGGCGCATCCGGCTGCTCATCTACTCGGGCCTCCTGCTCGTGGGCCCCTTCTTCCTCGCGCTGTCCTTCTCCGGGACGGGCAAGGTCCGCGTCTTCCTGCAGAGCCACGCGCCCTACGCCGGCGCCTTCATCCTGCTGGGCACCACGCTCGTCACCGTGGCCAGCCTCACCCTGCTCTACTACTGGACGCCCTACGCGCATGTCCGCGTCCGGTCCGCGCTCGCCGGAGGACTGGTGGCCGGCTTGGGGTGGACGTTCGCCAAGCAGGTGTACGCCGCATTCGCGGAGCGCAGCTTCCAGTACAACCCCCTCTACGGCTCGCTTGGCGCGCTCCCGTTGTTCCTGGCGTGGGTCTACGTGAGCTGGCTGTTGGTACTCTTTGGCGCCCGGCTCTCCTATGCCGTGGAACACACCGCCTTCCGGCACTCCCTCTTCGCTTTTGGAAGCCACCCGCGCGCGCACGAACTGGTCGCCGCCCGTGTCGCCCAGGAGGCCACCCTGGCCTGGGTGGACGGACTGCCGCCTCCCTCGCCGCGCGAGCTGGCGACGCGGCTGCGCGTCCCCGAGTCGCTGGTCCACGAGGTCGTCGACCGCATGGTGACCGCCGAGCTGCTGGAGCGCCTCCGCAAAGGGGGCCTGCGTCCCGCGAAGGACCCGGCTGTCCTCACGCTGGCGGATACCACGCTCGCCGTGCACGGCGTGATGCTCACCGGCGGCGCGGAGGGATGGAACGGGCCCCGGGCGCCCGGATTCGAACAGATGGAGCCCATCTTCCAGGCAGCTGACTGCGCCGGTGTCGACCTGCTACGTCGCACCCGATGGCTGGACCTGGTGGTGCCGCTCCGCCCAGGGCTGGCCGAGCCTGCTCCCGCCCCACCACCCAGGGTGGCCGCAGGGGGAAATCCGTAGCGTTTCTGGGTGGTTGGAAGCTCACCCTGCTTGCACGAAGGATGCGTTCTGTTATGTTTTCAGGATTCGACCACGGGCCAGAGCGCCCTGTTTCCAAGGGGTCACCGGGTTTGCGGGAGCGTCCGATGCTCAAGTCCGATCTGATCAACATCCTCGTGGCCAAGAGGGGCGTGACGCAGAAGCAGGCTGAGGCCACCATCGAGACGATTTTCGAGTCGATGAAGGATGCCCTCTGCCGCGGCGAGAACATCGAGATTCGCGGGCTCGGTGCCTTTCACGTGAAGAACTACCAGGGCTACCAAGGCCGCAACCCGAAGACGGGACAGGTCATCCCGGTGAAGCCCAAGCGCGGCCTGCTCTTCCGCACGGGCAAGGAGCTGCGCGACCGCGTGAACCGTCCGGCGCCCCAGCAGGCCCAGACGGAGCTGCCCCCGCTTCCCGAAAGCAAGGGGCCGGGCAACACGGGCACGGGGCTCTAGGCCCACCTCCGTCAGCGCCCCACCGCCACCGGCGACAGCCGGCCGATGGGGCGAATCTGGAGGGCCCCATCCAGCTCGCCATAGGTGAGCACCGCAACATCCGGGAACGCGCCCTCGCACAGTCTGCGCAGGGGCCGCCGGACATCCGGAGCGGTGAGCAGCACCGCCCGTCCCTCGGTGGCCACCTGCCGCACGCCTTCGAGGATTTCCGCCACCCGCTCCGGGTCGGGCGCCAGCCCTCGCGGGCCCATGCCGCGAAGCACCTCTTCCACCTCCGGGTCCACGAGGTACGCGTACAGCGGCCCGGTGGGCGCGAACTTGTGGCTGAGGTACCGCCGCAGCGCCTGCCGACAGCGCTCCGCGAGCGCGACGGCATCCCCTTCCGTCGTCGGCGACACAAGCGCCTCCAGGATGGCTCGCAAGTCCCGGATGCTGACGCCCTCTTGGAGCAGCTTGCGAAGCACATCCGTGAGCAGCGGCAGCGGCACCTTCTGCAGCGCCTCCTTCACGAGCACGGGCGCCTGCGCCTCCAGTCCCTCCAGCAGTCCCTGGACGTCCTGCAGCCCCAGCAGGTCCGCAGCGCGGACACGCAGGATGGCGCGCACATGGTCCGAGACCAGCTCTCCCGGGCGCCGCAGCGGCACTTGCGCCGTCTCCAGCAGGACCCGAGCCGACTCTGGAATGCGGCTGATGACCTTCCCGCTCGAGGGCTCCGTCGCGGCCTCCGCGCTCACCTGGAGGAACGCCAGTTCGTCCGGCGGCGCCAGCGCGTAGAGCGCCCCCGGCAGCACCTGCCCTCCACCCGCCGGGACTTCGTCCACCAGGACGCGGTACTCGCCGGGGCCCAGATAGGCGGCCTGCGTGCGCACCCGGATGCCGGGCACCCGAACCCCCAGTTCGAAGAACAGCTCGTCCCGCACGCCGTTCAACGTCTTGTGGACGAAGGCAGCGCCCTCCGCTTCGGCCAGCACCGTCAGGTCAGGCGCCATGTCCAACGTGAGCGGGGAGACACCCACGGGCGACGCGGCACTCTCCGGTGGGGCTCCAGCCGCGCCAGGCGCCACACCGTCCGCGGGCGCGCCTGCTTTCTCCTCGACCTTCGGAACACCCGCGCGGCTCAGCACATGGCCAAGCCCCCCCAGGCCTCCCGCCAGCAGAAGGAACGTCACATGCGGCATTCCCGGCATGAGGGCCAACGCGACGCACAGGCCCGCCACCACCCAGAGCGTCCGCGCCTCTCCGAAGAACTGGGCCCCAATCTCCGCACCCAGCGTGTCCTCTTCCTTCTCCGAGGCGACGCGCGTGACGACGAGGCCCGCGGCCACGGCGATGCACAGCGAGGGAACCTGGGACACAAGCCCGTCACCAATGGCAATGAGCGCGAATGTCGACGCCGCCTCGGCCAGGGGCATGCCACCCTGCAGCACGCCAATGACGGTTCCTCCGAGCAGGTTCACGGCGACGATGACCAGGCCCGCAATCACGTCCCCCTTCACGAACTTCATCGCGCCGTCCATGGCGCCGAACATCTGTGACTCGCGCTCCAGGTCACGCCGCCGGCGCCGGGCTTGCGCCTGGTCGATGGCGCCCGCGCGCAGATCCGCGTCGATGGACATCTGCTTGCCGGGCATCGCGTCCAGCGTGAACCTCGCGGACACCTCCGCCACCCGCTCCGCGCCCTTGGTGACGACCAGCAACTGCACCAGCGTGAGGATGGCGAACACCACCGCACCCACAACGTAGTCGCCCCGGACGACGAACTCACCGAAGGCCTGGATGACGTCTCCCGCGTGCCCCTCCGCGAGCGCGAGCCGCGTGGAGGATACGTTGAGCGCCAACCGGAACAGCGTGGTGAACAGCAACAGCGTGGGGAACGACGTCACCTTCAAGGCGTCCCGGGCACGCAGCGCGGCCACCAGCAGGGCCACCGACGCCGCCAGATTGACGGCGAGCCCCGCGTCCAAGAGCCATGCGGGCAAGGGGATGATGAGCGCGCCCAGAACCGCGGCCATGGCGACCGCCAACACCACGTCCGAGGAGTTTCGGGCCTTCAGCAATACCTTCATGAGGGGGTTCATGACGTCTGTCTCCGTGGATGGCCGTCCAACTCCCGCGCATCCATCGCCGTGCGCAGGACGACCGCCGCCGCCTGGTACAGCTCCTCTGGGATGGGCTCGCCCACGTCGTAGTGGATGAGGCTGCGTGCCAGCGGGATGTCCCGCACCACCGCAATGCCAAGTCGGCGTGCCTGCTCCCGCATGGCGCGCGCATCCCCTTCCCGGGCCTTGGCCACGAGATAGGGCGCCTCGCATTCGTCGACGTCGTAGCGGAGCGCGACCGCGATGTGCGTGGGGTTGACGACCACGGCGGTCGCCTTTTGCACCCCGCGTGCCGCACCGCCCTGAGCAAGCTGGCGATGCAGGGCCTTCCGCTGCCCCTTGTGCCGGGGGTCGCCCTCACTGTCCTTGTACTCGCGCTTCATCTCCTCGCGAGTCATCATCAAATCCTTGATGTGGCGCCGCCAGGCCAGCGCGTAGTCCCCCACGCCCAGCACCACCAGCAAACAGGCCAGGCGGCTCGCGAGTCCGGACACGTGCGCGACCGCCAAGCTCAAACCCTCCGCACCGCCCAGCCACGCGGTCTTCATCGCATCCGGAGCGGCCTCCTCCACATCGCTCCAGACGAGCGCCCCCACCAGGCAGACAATCAGCAGCGTCTTCGCCAGTTCCACCCAGGGGCGCCAACTGAAGAGCCGCTGCATGCCCGCCACGAGACTGATGCGCTCCAGCTTCGGCTCGACATGCTGGAGGTCGGCTTCCAGACCCACCGTGGCCACGGACACGAGCAGTGCCGCGGCGAACGCGCCCCCCAGCACCGGGCCACAAAAACGCGCGGCAATCCAGAGCCCTTCCTGCCACGCCCCAAGGTCCTGCTGTCCCAGGAAGAGGTGCTCCGTCCATGCCTGGAGCCTCGCCATGCCCACTGGCGCGGCCGCCGTGAGCCCGAACAAGCCACCCGCCGTCACCGCGCTGGCGTTCAGCAAGCGGCTGCGGGGAATCTGTCCTTTGCGCCGTGCTTCACGAAGGCGCTTCGCGCTGGGCTTCTCTGTCTTCTCCCCACTCACCGCGCCACCTCACCCAACAGCGCCAGCGCGCCTTCCACGGACAACACACCCGCCAGCAGCCGCTCACACAACACGCCCGTCCCCAGCCACAACAGGGCGCCCCCTCCCAGAATCTTCAGCGGCGTCCCCACCTCCTGAAGATTCACCTGAGGTGCCGCTCGCGAGGCCAGACCCAGGAAACAGTCCACGGTCAGCACCGCCGCGGCGATCGGCGCCCCCACCGCCAGCCCCGTGGCCATGGCCGCGCCCGCCAGCAGGACGACATGCAGCGTGGCCGCCTCGGTTGGAACGAAGGCGCCGAGCTTCACCACGCCGAACCCACGCAGCACGCTGGAGATGACGAGCGGCCACATGCCACCGGAGACCACCAGCGCCACCAGCAGATGGTAGAGCCCCTCCCCTGCCGCGGACTCACGGCTCCCCGCCAGGGGCAGACTCGCCTCGGCGGAGGTTCCACGAAGCAGGTCGATGAAGCGGCCCCCCATGCGCGCGGCATCGAAGGGAAGTGCCGCGACCAACCCCACGGATGTCCCGAAGAGCAGCTCGCGAATCACCAATCCGCCCAGGGCCACCGCGGACGTGACAGGCGCATCCAGCACCACGCCTGCCTCCACCCGGAGGAAGAGCGACAGGGACAGCACCAATGCCAGGCGGACCATCGTCGGCGTGGCCTGACCTCCCAGTAGCGGACACAGGAACGTCATAGGCAGCAGCCGCGCGGCACACAGCGCCACCACGATGATGTCCGGCCCCAGTGACTCGAGCCAGGCGCGGAGCGGCTCCAGATTCATGCCGCGACCTCGGAGATGAGCATCAGGAGCTGGTGGGTGAAACGCGTGAGCTGCCCGGCAATCCAGGGTCCGGCGAGGACCAGTGCCAGGACGGCCGCGCACAGCTTGGGCACCACCGACAACGTGGACTCCTGAAGCTGGGTGGTGGCCTGGAAGAGGCTCGACAAGAACCCCACCACCAGGCTCGCGCCAATGGGTGGCAGCGACGCCATCACCATCAACAGCAGGGCCTCGCGTCCCAGGGTGAGGAAAACGTCCTGGGTCATGGCGTCACCGGTAGCCGAGGATGAGGCCCCGCGCGAGCAGCGACCAACCATCCACGGCGACGAAGAGGAGAATCTTGAAGGGCAGACTCACCTGGCTGGGTGACAGCGTCTGCATGCCCAGCGCGAGCAGCACGTTGGCAATCACCATGTCCAGCACGAGGAACGGGAGGAAGACGAGGAAGCCAATCTGGAAGGCTTCCTTCAACTCGGTGATGACGAAGGCAGGAATGACGATGAAGAGGTCCGTCTCCCGCACCGCGTCCATCTCCTCCACCGGACGTAGCTCGCGCGCCAGGTCCACGAAGCGCGCGCGCTCCTCAGCGCTCCCGTGCTTGATCAGGAAGGCGCGCAGCGGCTCCGACACGCGGCTCGCGGCGGAGAGCATCTCCGCGCCGGAGCCCGACGCCACCTCCGCGTAGGCCACCTGCCCGGCGTCGTACATGCGCTCCATCACCGGAGCCATGATGTGCCCGGTGAGCACCGCCGCCAGGCCCGTGAGCACGATGGTAGGCGGCGCCTGCTGCGTGCCCATGGCCGAGCGGGCCAGCGACAATACGACGGCAATCTTCGAGAAGCTCGTCAGCATCAGCACCGCGAACGGCAGCAGCGACATCACCGCGAGCATGCCCATCATCGACAGAGGGCTGCCCGCGTACGACATCCGCGCCAGTGAGTTCTCCGCCGCGGCGGCCACGGCGGGAACCAGCAGGAGCACTCCCAGCAAGCCGTGGCTCATGGCCCCTCCCGCCGGCCCCGAATCGTGCGGGACCTGGGCATGGGCCGCCGGGCCTGCGCCAGGACATGCCCGAACTCCGGCGCAGGCGCTGCCGTCTCGCGAATCTCCGCGAACGCGTCACCGAAGGCCACCAGGTAGCTGCGCCCATCCACCTCCACGAGCGCAACACCGCACCGCTGCGAGAGCCCCGCTCGCGATACGACGTTCAGCCGTGGGGCCGTGGATGCGCCCGTGACGACAGCGCCGCGCCGGTGCAACCACCACCCCAGCACGGCCAGCGCCACGACGCCCAGCAGCCACCGCGCGGCCATCGTGGTGGACACCCCAGCCACCGGGCCCATCACCGCCAACCCCAGCACCAGTGCCCCCGCCAACAGCAAGCGCGAGCGCGGCGAATGAACGAAACGCTGTGCATTCATGACGGGACTCACGGCAGCAGCGCCAGGACGCGGGCTCCAACCTCGCCCTCGATTTCCACCAACTCGGCGCGGGCCACCGCGCGGTCTCCCACTCGCAGCACCACCGGCTCACTGGCATTGATGTGCAGGGGAAGCAGCGCGCCCGGCTTGAGCGCCGCGAGCTCCGAGAGGGGAATCATCACCCGCGTCAGCTCGATTTCCACATCCACGGGCAGCGGAGGCATGCCCTCCTCCTGCTTGTTCACGACCACCATGTCCGACTCCTGGGGAATCCCGCGCCCCTGCGCGCGGGTCAGTGAAAAGCCCTCGGCGAGGAAGTCTCCCGAGAGCGCGAATCCGCGTGTCACCAGCCGCCCCGGCCCGAAGAGCTGGCCGGCCTGCGTGCGCACACCTTCGAAGACGACGACGTCCCCCACCACGAGCGCGTCCAGAGCGTTCGCGGACAGCGGCGTCTGGCCTACGAGGCACCGGGCCTCCAGCGAGGCCGCCAGCACCTCTGGCGCGATGCCCGGCGCACGCTCCACCGGAAGCGCTTGGAACACCGTCTGGACCACCTGTGACGGCAGCAGCAACCGCGCGCCCGCGCGCGACTCGCCCACGGTCACCATCAACTCAATGCCAACCAAGGGTTCGCGAGGGTCCAAGCGCGCCACCACGTCCGACCTGGACATCGTCACGCCCGCGAGCCGTGGACCGAGCCACGGGTATGCCCCGCCCGCCGCCCTCACCGCGGAGAGCGCGACCAGCAGGACATAGGCCAACGTCGCCTCTTCCAACCGGGCCAACTCCGTCACCACGCCGGGCCGCTGCCCCGCGCCAGCGATGCGCTCCAGCCCCATGAAGGCGAGCGCGGGCTCCAGCTCCAGCACCGCCGTGCCTCCCACCGCTGACAGCTCCAGCAGCGCGAAAATCGCGGGCTCGCCCAGTCCAACCGAAGGAGAGACGACGGACTCCAGGATGCGGGCCTCCGCATGCACGGGACAGCCGAGTTCCCGAGTCAGGGCCGCCATCACCGCGTCCAGCGCCTCCCTTCCGAGGCTCCCGGCCTGGGGCCGCTCCGCGAGCACGAGGTGCGCCCGGGTCAGCCGGCGCGCCCCCAAGCGGCGCAAGGGGCGGACCTTCCGGCTGGCGGCGTGTTCGATACGGGTATTCATCGGTGGCTCCGCTGCTGCATCGAGACGCACGCCTCCCGTGCAGAGCCCCCGCCAGGGGCCGAGTTCGTGGAGTCGCGGGGTTGGGAAGACATGGCATCCGCGCACGGGACGCCGGGTACGCGGGCCGGGACGGCGCCGCTTCCAGACTCAGCGCGTGGCCTCGCGAATCAGGCGCTCGGCCAGTGCCCCCAGCGCGGGAGGTACCTCTGTCGCCTGAGGTGCCAGACTCGCATCGGGAAACAAGGTCCGGTGGTACGGAGGCAGACGCCGGAAGATTTCCCGGCGAAGCATGGGAGGCGCGTCACTCATGAGGCGCCTCAGCCGAGCAGCGGCATCAGCTCGCTCCCCGAACTCCACCGCCACCTTCGCCTGTCGCTGCGCGGAGGGCAGCGCGGACAGACGCTGGAGGTGCTCCCGCGCACGCACCGCCGATTCCTCGCCCAGTTCGCCCAGCAGGGTGCCCGCCCGCTCCCGCCCCAGCACCCACGCGACGAGCGCGAGGCGTTCGAATGGAATCGGCAAGGGGCCCACGAGACGGGGCACCTCCTCGGTCGGTGCAGTGGCCCGGACGGACGCGGAGCTCCGGACTGGCCGAGGCTTGCGCCCTACGCGTGTCGCATCCATGCGTTCGCTCTCCATGGACACCTCACGCCACCTTGCGCGCCGGTCCCGGTGACAACACGGGCCGCGCGGGTCCGGGCGGCGCGGACGGAGTCGGTGTCCGGTCGCGGTAGTGCCGCATCCGGAGCGTCACCAGCACCAGCGCCACCGACAGCCCCGTCACCATCAGGCCCAACACCGCCAAGAGGGCACGCAGTCGGGTCAGCGGAGACACGCCCACCTCCGTCGGAGCCTCCACTCGGGTGGAGACCTCGTCCACCAACAACGAGACGGCTTCCGGCGACAGGCCCTCCACCCCCCCCGCGAGGAGGACCTTCAACGTCTCGGAGGATTGCCGCACCCGGGCCGCATTGCCCGGCGCCACGCGAAGCATGGCTGATGCCTTCGATGGACCCGGGGCCTGCCCCACTCTCGGCGGCGCGGGCACCACCAGGTGGACGCGCGCGAGCAGCACCCCTTCCACGGATTGGAGCGTCTTCTCCAGGCTCCGCTCCATCACCCTCACTCGGCAGACGCTCTCCTCCACCGGCGTGCGAACCAGCCCGCCACCGCCGAAGACGTCACAGCCCACCTCCTCCTTCGGCCTCGGCAGCCCCAGCTCCGACAGGATTCGGACCGCGTCCGAGGCGTGCTCATCCGCCACCTCGATGGACCATGTGGGCTTCTTGCCCGCCTCGGGGACCTTGCGCGCGTCGAGCCCTCGCTCGACGAGCACGGATTGAAGCTCGTTGGCCTGCCGCTCATCCAGACCATGCTGGATGCGCTCGCGGCAGGCGGTGACGCTCACGAGCAGCACGAGGAAGAATGCGCGACGGAAATGCAAACGCATCGGGTGCTCCTCAAACCTGGGTCTGGAGGACCTGCTTGACGCCGCCGGTCGCCTTCTCGACGACCTTGCCGGCGAGGTCGAGCTCCTGGCTCGCCCGGTAGACATGGGCCTGCAACGCGAGCAACTCCGCGGGCGTGAAGCTGCGGCCGGACTGCGCTAGCTGAAGGATGTGGTCCAGCCGCTTTTGCGCCTGCCCCACCCGGTCCAGCACCTGCGCCGCCTGCTGCGATCTCGCCGCCTGCACCGAGTCCACGCGAGTGCCCGGCTTCACGTCCGCGCAGCCCGGCGCGGCGGGCCCCACCCCTTCGGCCCGGGAGACACCCCGCGGCGCCGAAGTGAGCGCGGGCTTCGGCGGCCCCTCCGTGGCCACCGGAACCCCAGTGCCCTTCGCAGGCCCCTGCACCTCGTCCAACACCTTGCTGAATCGCTCCCGGCTGGGCTCCACCGCGGGCGACGCGCCCGCTCCCCCCACCGGCCCCAACGTGTCCATGGCCATGGCTGGTGTCGCTCCTCAGCGGATGTTGTTGATGGCCGACTTCGCGGAGTCGTGGCGGACCTTCATGATGTTGGAGACGGCGGTGTGCTCGCGGCTCTCCTTCTGCATCTCGTTCTGGAGCTGCAGGTAGGCCATGTTGAACTTCTGGCCCTCCGCGGCGAGCACCTTCTGCGCCTCCAGCAGGTCCCACGCCTCCTGGTTGCCCGCCGCGGCCCCCGCGCCCGCTGCGCTCCCCGTATCCGCCGTCGCGGGCATCCCCGCCCCCGACGTCTTCGGCGCCACCGCCGACACCACCGTTTTCGCGCTGGAGACGGCCGCGCTGACGATGGGCCCCCCCGGAATCATGCCGCCCACCAGGCCCGCTCCCGAGCGCACCACCTCGTTCGCCGCGCGCGCCAGCACCGTGCCGAAGTCGTTCTGCGGCGTCTGACGCGGAACCGTATGGGTGATGGTCAGTGTGGGAATCCGACTGTCATTGGACACGGGCAGCCTCCTGCGGAGAGTTGCCCGGCCCTGTTTCAGCCGCCGTGCCAGGGATAACCCCCGACAATCCCAGGCGATGAGGCACCACGGCGGGTCCGGAAGCGCTCCGCGGACCGGGAGGAGCGTCCGGAAGGCTGGACGGCGGCCCTGGCTGGAAACTTGCGTCCGCTCCGGAGTGCCTCAGAGTTGTTGCATCCTGTCGTGTGGAGAAGAGGAGAAACCCGGTGCGGACGACCGATGGCGGCCCCCAGATTGCCGAGCGCTTTCACCCGCGCGTCGACGCCAACCTCCCCGTGAAGGTGCTCCTCAAGGGACGCTCGGTGATGGTTCGCGCTCGGGACGTGTCCATGGCGGGCCTGTTCCTGATGGCCCACCCGGCCGACACCGCACGGGAGCTCACCATCGCGGTGCCACTGCCCGGCGACCGGGAAATTGTCACCACCTGCCAGATTCGCCGCCGCGAAGTGGACGGAGTGGCGCTGGAGTTCGGCGAGCTGGACTGGGACGACCTCATCGCCCTGGCGCGCTACCTCCACCCGCGCCTGCCCTGAAGCCCGCCTGACTCAGGGCAGCTTCGGCCTCGCTTCGCGCAGCCGCTCCACCAGCGCCATCAGCTCGGCCCCCCGGAAGGGCTTGTGGATGTAGCCGTCCGCCCCCGCCTGGGTGGCGCTCTCCATGTCGGAGCGCTTCGCCTTCGCGGTGAGCATGTAGAGCGGCACCCCCGCGGTAACGGGGTCTCCCTTGAGGATGCGGCACACGGAGATACCGTCCAGTTGCGGCAACACCACATCCATCAGGATGAGGTGGAACGTCTGGCTCTTGGCCAGCTTCAGGCCCTCCAGCCCCGTGGCGGCGCACACCACCTCCACGGTGCCGTCGCTCAGCATGGAGCGAACCAGCTCCCGGATGACCGGCTCATCCTCGACGAGAAGGATGTGGAAGGGTGCCTGGGAATTGCCAGCCATGGTTCTCCGGACGCAACACGATGCCAATGCCACCCGCCGCGCGCGGTATAGCCCTCCGGGGCGTAGCCGCACCAGGGAGGATGCAACGGATTGTGCAATGGCACCCGTCTCCCCCATACGTAAGTCGGACACACACTGGATGCCTTGCTTTTTGATTAGAAGGGCTGACAGGCGGGCGTAGCCAGGGTGGGCACGGCCCCGTCCAACACGGCCAGAAACCGGGCGCTATGATGACCCTGGAATGGCTGCGAAACCAGAATGCCCCGAGTGCCGGGCGACAGTGGGTGGAAACGACTTCCAGTGCACGCAATGCGGGTTGCTGCTGGACCCGCAGCAGGCCAGCGGGGAGTACGTCATCACCGAGCCCACCATCGTCCGGGCGCTGCTGTCCCCGCCGCAGCGCACGCGCACCATGGAGCTGCCAAGGCCCCCGCCCCAGCGCCCCACGCCGCATGACCTGGCCACCGCGCGCTTCACGGTGCCCATGGACGCCCACACCGTGCCGCACCTGCGCGCTGGGTTGGACATCGCGCTCCAGCCGCTTCACCCCTTCGAGGCGCACATTGCTTCGTTCATCGACGGGGACCATGCCGTGCCGGACCTGGCCCGGGCGGCACGGCTGCCCGAAATCGAGGTGAAGGTCGTCCTCAAGGCCCTGCTGGAGCGCGGCGTCGTGGAGCTGCACCGCCTGCCCGGCGCACCCGCCATGCGCACGATGACGGACGAGCTGCCCATCCTGGACGGGCAGGACTTCCTCGTGCCAGAGCCCATGGCACTCGGGGACGAGGAGCCTCCCGCGCGGCCAGTGCCCGTGATGAGAGCACCCCACCGCCCACTGCCCACCACC